>JAFULE010000166.1 GCA_017483235.1 Faecalibacterium sp.
CCTTAAAACAGGCGCTGAGCGGGGCAGAGGAGTTGTCGGAAATTCCGACAACTGGTGCAGAAGGGGAGCTTGTAAAAAAATTGTACAAGCTCAGGAAGGAGGTGACCACATGGCCAATATTACAAAACGCACCGGCAAGGATGGCCGGGTATCGTACAGGATCCGCGTGTCGGACGGCTACACGGCAGCCGGCAAGCAGGTGTTCAGATCCACCACATACACGCCGGCGCCGGGCATGACGGCCCGCCAGATTGAGAAGGAATTCAACCGGTTCGTGGTCACCTTTGAGGATCAGGTGCACCGGGGCGTGGCTCTGGATACCAGCACGAAGCTGGATGAATATATCGAGAAATGGTTTAAAGAGCACGCAGAACCCCAGCTGAAGCCTTACACGGTTTACGGGTACAGGCGTCTGGTGCCGCGGATCTCCGCAGCCATGGGGCACCTGAAGCTGTCCAAGATCCGACCGACGCACCTCATGGCCTTCTACGATAACCTTGCAGAAACCGGAATGCGGGCAGATGGGTCATGGCTGCCATTGCCGGCACTGATCGAGCAGCTGCCCAAAGGCGGCCGGGAACAGTTTGCTGGCCGGGCCGGTGTTGGCGTCCGCACCATCCATTCTCTGTGCGCCGGTAACGCGGTCAGCGCGGCGACGGCCGACAAGGTGGCTGCAGCTCTGCAGCTGCCCAGAGAGCAGCTATTCAAGCCCAGGCAGCGCAGCTCCACACTGACCAATGAAACGATTCGCCATTATCACCGGTTCCTGTCCAGCCTGTTTGGCACGGCAGTGGTGTGGCAGCTTATCACAGAGAACCCCTGCGACCGCGTAAAACCGCCCAAGGCAGAAGAAAGGGAAGTTGCCTTCCTGGATGAAAACGGCGTGCATGAGCTGCTGCAGGCCCTTCAGGATGCGCCGCAGGTGTATGCCACCATGGTGCAGCTTGCGCTGATCACCGGCTGTCGCAGGGGCGAGCTGTGTGCGCTGCGTTGGTCGGATCTGGATCTGACTGCGGGCGTTCTGGCAGTCAATCGCAATGCCCAGCACACGCCGGGCGAGGGCCTGATCTATGCAGCACCCAAGACAAAGAAATCCCGGCGCACGGTTAGGCTTAGCGCCGACGCCGTGGAGCTGCTGCGCGAATACCGACAATGGCAGACCGAAGAGCGCTTGCGGCTCGGCTCTGCCTGGACCGAAACAGGGCTTGTATTCACTGCCTGGAATGGCGAACCGCTGCACCCTGACACGGTGACAAGCTGGTTCAGGCGCTTCCAGATCGAGCACGGCCTGCAGCCGGTGACATTCCACAGCCTGCGGCACACGAACGCCAGCTTGCTGATTGCCGCACACGTACCGGTCACGGTGGTTTCCGGCCGGCTTGGCCACGCCCAGACCAGCACTACCACGAACATTTACGCCGGGTTTATTCGCAGTGCCGACGCGGCCGCAGCGGATGCGCTGGACGACGTTTTTGCCCGCATTAAGGCAACAAAGGATATAGGCTGATAAAAAACGTAAAATAACCGCGCTTCTCCTTGTGTGGAGGGCGCGGTTTTGGTCATTGTTTGGTCATTGCTGGCGCTGTTTTTGGCGATATTACGAGAGACAACGTGAAACAATGGAGTGCAGAAAATGACGGAAATTCGCCATATAACGGAATGTGGCAACGCCGAAGGAGATAATGCGGAAAAAATTTGTAATCAGCTGGTTGCAGGTTCGAATCCTGTCATTAGCTCCAAAAAGCCGCCGCCCTCTGTGGGCGGCGGCTTTTATTGTCAATACAGGATTCGAACCCTTCAATATAAAAACGCAGCCGGCACAGTGCGATCCGTGCCGGCTGTTGTTGGCTTATTCGGTGGGTTTGCGCTTCATCATCAAATGCCACTTCATCTGCTGGATGGTTTCGCCCTTTTGGTTCACCAGTGCCACGTCCAGCTTCAGTACGCCCCGGTCAGGCTTTTTGCTGTAGTGGATCTCGGTGGGCACCATCTCCAGATGAATGGTGTCGCCAATGCACAGCGGAGCATTGTAGCGGGCAGTGAATTCCAGAAAGGCGATGTTGGTGCCCTCGAACCAGCCTGCCTGCAGCGACAGGCCGGTGGCCATGGCCACACCCAGCGCCCCGTGGGCGATCCGCTTGCCGAAGATGGTGGTTTTGCCAAATTCCTCGTCCATGTGCAGGGGGTTAAAGTCGCCCGAAATGCCCGCAAAGTTCACCACGTCGGCCTCGGTAACAGTGCGGCCGGCGGTGGGGTAGCATTTGCCCAGTTCAAATTCTTCCAGATACAATCCTGTTACGCGCTGCATGGCGGTTCCTCCTGTCGGCGGTTTTCTTTTATTATACCGCCCTGTGCGCCCGGGGGCAATATCCGGCTGTGGTTGCTTGACAAATTGTGGTTTTGCGCTATACTGAATAGGTGATTTGTCAAACGCTGTGACAGAGAAAAGTACGCAAAATCTTCCGGGTGTGCGCCGGTTTTCGGCCCACGGCAGAGAAAGGGTCCACCGGCTGCAAGGCCCTTCGAAGGAAGCTTGCCGAAGTTCGCTCTTGAGCGGCCCGCGGGAAGAAGTGGCTTTGCCCCTTTGGTAGTGCGGGACGGCCGAAGCCCCGTTACAGGCATCAAGCGCCGCCGTCTGCCCGCTGCAGTACGACGGAAACCGGGTGGTACCGCGGAGAACCTGTTGTTACAGGCCTTCGTCCCTTTTGCCGAAAGGCAGCAGGGACGAAGGCTTTTTTCATTCATCTGCGCCCTCGCTTTTCCACCGCAACCCTAATACCCAATTCAAAGGAAGGTGCAACACCATGCAAACCATCATCAACGAGCTGTCCCTGCGCGTGGACGAAGATCTGGCCAAGGTCTCCTCCGGCGAGTCGCTGGCTGCTTTCTGGCAGGAATACCTGAGCAAGAACGGCAAGGTTCCCGGCTTGATGAAGCAGATGCGCAATGTCCCCGCCGAAGAACGCCCTGCCGCCGGCAAGATCATCAACGCCTTTAAGGCACAGGTGACCGAAAAGTACGAGGCCGCTGCCGCCCGTATCAAGGCGGAAGAACTGGCCGCCCGCAATGCCGCCGAGGCGGTGGACATCACCATGCCCGCCAAAACCCGTTCCGCCGGCGCACTGCATCCCATTACGCTGGTCAAAAACCAGATCATCGACGCCTTTGCCGGCATGGGCTTTGTCGTGTACGATGCCCCTGAAATTGAAGACGACGACCACAACTTCACCCGTCTGAACGTGCCCAAGGATCACCCCGCCCGTGATATGCAGGACACCTTCTACCTGACCGAGGAGCTGCTGCTGCGCACCCAGACCTCCAACGGCCAGATCCGCTCGATGGACGAGCTGGAGCTGCCGTTCAAGATCCTCAGTCCGGGCCGCGTGTTCCGCTCTGACTCGGATGCCACCCACTCGCCCATGTTCCATCAGATGGAGGGCCTGGTGGTGGATAAGGGCATCACCCTGTGCGATCTGCAGGGCATGCTGGACGAGCTGTGCCGCAACCTGTTTGGCTCCAATGTGCGCACCCGCCTGCGCCCGTCCTTCTTCCCCTTCACCGAGCCCAGCGTCGAGGTGGACGTCAGCTGCTTCGAATGCGGCGGCGCCGGCTGCAGCCTGTGCAAGGGCACCGGCTGGATCGAGATTCTGGGCGGCGGCGTGGTCAACCGCAAGGTTCTGGCCAACTGCAACATCGACCCGGACGTTTACTCCGGCATCGCCTTCGGCATTGGCATCGAGCGTATTGCCATGCTGAAGTACGGCATCAACAACATGGGCCTGCTGTTCGAAAACGACCTGCGGTTCCTCAAGCAGTTCCAAGAATAAGGAGGAAACGACCATGAAAGTACCTTTCAGTTGGCTCAAGGAATTTGTAGACATTGATATCACCGCCCAGCAGCTGCAGGAGCGCCTGTTCAGCTGCGGCTTCGAGGTGGAAGAGCTGATCGACCTGTCCGGTGGTATGGATAAGGTTGTTGTCGGTGTGGTTACCGAGGCTGTGCCCCAGGAGGGCACCCACCTGCACATCTGCAAGGTGGACTGCGGCGACTACGGCCACGACATCCAGATCTCCACCGGCGCCCCCAATGTGTATGTGGGCATGCACACCCCCGCCGCTCTGGACGGCTCCACCCTGCCCGGCGGCATCAAGATCAAGGGTCGTAAGATGCAGGGCGTCATGTCCAACGGCATGCTGTGCAGCGGCGAGGAGCTGGGCCTGAACGACGACCTGTACCCCGGCAGCGAGGTGTACGGTCTGCTGGACCTGCCCAAAGACACCGTGCCCGGCACCCCCATTCAGGAGGTTGTGGGCCTGAACGACTACATCTTCGACATCGGCCTGACCGCCAACCGCCCCGACTGTAACTCGGTGCTGGGCATGGCCCGTGAGGTGGCCGCCATTCTGGATAAGCCCCTCAAGATGCCCGCCACCGACTTTACCTGCACCGCCGAGCCGGACGATACCATCCATGTCAGCGTGGAGGCCCCGGACCTGTGCCCCCGCTATCTGGCTCATTTCGTGCGCAACATCCGCATCGGCGAGTCTCCCCGCTGGATGAAGCGCCATCTGGCCCTGCTGGGTCTGCGCAGCATCAACAACGTGGTCGATATCACCAATCACACCCTGCTGGAGATCGGCCAGCCCATGCACGCCTTTGACCTGAGCCATGTGGGCGGCCGCACCATCTGCGTGCGCCGCGCCAAGCCCGGCGAAAAGATCGTCACCCTTGACGAGAAGGAATTCACCCTCACCGAGAACAATCTGGTCATCTGCGACACCGACAAGCCGGTGGCGCTGGCCGGCATCATGGGCGGTCTGAATAGTGAGATCGAGGCCGACACCACTGAGCTGCTGTTCGAGTGTGCCACCTTTGCCCGCGACAGCGTCCGCAAGACCAGCCGCGCACTGGGCCAGAGCAGCGACTCTTCCGCCCGCTACGAAAAGGGTGTGGACCAGTACTCCACCGAGCTGGGCCTCAAGCGCGCGCTGCACCTGATCCAGCAGCTGGATTGCGGCGACATCACCCCCACCTGCTTCGATTGCTCGGACGGCTCGAGCAAAGAGCGCAAGCTGGTCACCGTCACCCCGCAGCAGATCTACGATGTGCTGGGTATCACGGTGGACGAGCAGATCATGAAGGACATCCTTGCCCGTCTGGACTTCGGTGTGGAGGATAAGGGCGGCGTCTGGACCGTCAGCGTGCCCCGCTACCGTGGCGATGTGGAGGGCTTCCCCGATCTGGCCGAAGAGGTCATTCGTGAGTATGGCTACGACCACATCACCCCCACCTTCCTCAAGAACGCCAGTGTCACCAACGGCGGCTTCAACAAGGCCCAGAAGCAGCAGATGAAGCTCAAGCGTCTGCTGGCTGGTCAGGGCTTCTACGAAGCCTCCACTCTGGCCTTCTACTCCACCGCTGATCTGGACAAGCTGCATGTGCCCGCCGATGCACCCGAGCGCACTGCCATCCGCATCATGAACCCCATCAGCGAGCATCTGTCCATCATGCGCACCATGATGGCCCCCTCGATGCTGAACGTCATCGTCAACAACCTGAAGAAGGGCAACGCCGAGGGCCGGCTGTTCGAACTGGCCAACGTCTACCTGCCCAAGGCTCTGCCCCTGACCGAGCATCCCGACGAGCGGATGACCCTCTGCCTTGGCGCCTTTGGCCCCGACGAGGATTTCTTCACCATGAAGGGCGCTGTGGAAGCCATCGCTTCCGCCTTTGACCTGACCTTCACCTACGAGCGTGACGCTGCCTGCTACCTGCACCCCGGTATGACCGCAGCCGTGCTGTGCGGCGGTAAAAAGCTGGGCGTGTTCGGTAAGCTGTCCAACGAGATCACCGGCGAGCTGGATATCCCTAAGGATCTGAAGAACAGCCAGAACATCTATATTGCCGAGATCGACTACCGTGCCCTGTCCGAGTGCTTTGGCGGCGACTACCGCTACAAGCCCCTCAGTGCTTACCCCGCTGTCAAGCGCGATCTGGCACTGGTGTGCGACGAGGCTGTTACCTGCGGCGATATCCAGAATGTCATCCGCACCGCCAGCCCGCTGGTCACCGCGGTGGACCTGTTCGATGTATACCGCGGCAAGAATCTGGGCGAGGGCAAAAAGAGCATGGCCTTTGCGCTGGTTCTGTCCGACCCCGCCAAGGAGCTGGCTCCCGCCGAGGTGGACCGTGCGGTCAAGAAGATTTTGTCCAACCTGAAGTTCAAGCTGAACGTGGAAATGCGCTGAGCCGATCACGATTGATAAAAAGGGTCGCTTTCTCTGTCAAAAGAGGGGCGACCCTTTTCGGTTTTGGCCCGGAAGCCCTGCTTTGGCTTGCATCTTGGGTAGGAATCCAGTACAATAAAAGAAAACAAAATGCGGCAACATTCCCCATAAAAGGAGCTTTTTATGCAACAACAAACCGCCCGCTGTAAATGGCTGGATGTAATGAAATTGCTCAGTGTGTTTCTGGTGTATATGTCCCACCACGATGTTACCCGCTATGGCTACACCGCAAACACCTGTGTTCCGGTTCTGTTTTTCTGTTCGGGCTGCATTGCATACCACAGCCTGCAGCAGCCCTTTGGCCGATATGTGCAGCGGCTGTTCAGCACCCTGATCTGGCCTTACCTTACCTTCAGCGGCATTGGGCTTCTGGTGCGGATGTATTTTTCCGAATATGCACTGGGCAACATCATCCAATGGGTCAAGGGCGTGCTGTATGCCAGCCGTGGAACCAGCCCGGTGGTGGCGCTGTGGTTTTTTCCGGCGCTGTTCTTTCTGCGCATTTACTATTATGGGCTGAACCGGCTGCTGCGCGGCAATCGTAAGGCCCTGTTGGTGGTATGTATTCTGATCAGTGTGGTGATCAAGGTTGTGCACGAAGATGCCACTCTGCCCTGGGGCATGGATCAGGCCGGCCGATATCTGATTTACTTTGCAATGGGCGATTATCTGTTTCAGGCCTATCAGCAAAAGCCCTTTGCCCAGCGCAGCTTGCTGCATAAGTTGGTGGCGATGGGGGCGTTGTTTGGCGGTGCTTTTTTCTACTACCTGTTCTTTTTCTACCAAAGCGGATACATTGCCAGTCTGTTCCACCGCACCATGAGCATTTACGAAATGTACGTCGAGCAGTTTGCGTCGGTTCTGGGCTGTACAGCGGCGCTGTTTCTGCTTTCGCTGCTGCTGCAGCACATCCCTTTGCTGTGTGAAATGGGGCAGAATTCCCTCACCCTGTGTGCCGGCGAAAATATTGTAAAGTTTCTGATGCCGTTGGTGGTTGGTACCATCGGCCTTGATATGCCCTTTGTCACCGGCCCGCAGGGGGCCATGCAGTGCATTCTGTTCCTGTTTGCGGCACACTATCTGGTGTCGGTGCCGGTGATGCGTTGGATGCCGTTTCTGGTACGGCTGGATCTGAAACAGGTGCGCGAGTTTGCATTGTCTGCACAGGAATAAGGGGCGGACAGCAGGGCTGTATGCCCTAAAAACAGAAAAAAGGATCCCGAACCTCAGGTTCGGGATCCTTTTTTTGTATCAAGAAGACGGTGAGGAGGTAAGCCATGCGGCAACTGTCAACAGCAGGGCGGCAAAGCCGCATAGCGCGGCCCCGGCCCAAAGACCGATGGCCAATGCCGAGCGTCCATAATACAGTAGTGGTATGCCGATGGAAAAGCTGTCGGTTACCGGCAGCATTACCATGCGGTCAAATTCGCCGCTGAACAATCCAAAGCCGTACAGCCCAAGCCCGACGACCAGCAGGGCCAAAGCAAGCCGCCGCAGCGCCCGGGGCAGTCCGCTTTTTTTCGGTGAGGGGCAGGGGACAGCAGGCGCGGGCGATGCCCCGCCGGCCAGATATTCCACGCTGGTGTCCAGCAGCGCCGCCAGGGCCATCAGATTTTTTGTGTCGGGCACCGACTGATTGGTTTCCCATTTGCTTACCGCCTGCCGGCTTACGCCCAGCGTTTGGGCCAGATATTCCTGCGTCAGCTTCTTTTGCCTGCGCAGCACGCCGATGCGGCTGCCCATGGTTTGCTCACCCATGTCCATCACCTCACCCATTTTAGATCAAACCTGTGGGGGGTTGTCCACCAACTATCGGTCAACCGGCGGTTGCGGTGTCGGTTTTGGCCAGATGCCGGCGGAAAAATGTGCATTGCTCGTCGTTGCAGCGGTCTGCCAGCGCCGAGCGGCAATTCAGATGGAACACATGGCCAATCTCTTTTTGCTCTTTGGCACCGTAAATGTGCAGCTCGCTTTCCACCCCGCGGCGGCATAGCAGTCGGTGCAGCGGCGCGGCCATGAACTTCAGGTAGTCGTTTTCGGCGCTCATTACAAAGGCCGGGGGGAAGGCCGCCGTAAGATATTTGCCGGTGTTTAGCTGAGGCAGCACCGGCCGCAGCGGGGTGGGCAGGTAGGAGCCCAGCATGCTGCCCATCCAGCGGGGCGGCAGCGGGGGAATGAAGTAGCAGCCGCAGTTCAGACCGCAGGCGCGCACCTGTAGCCCTTTGGGCAGCTGCAGGCTGCACAATGCGGCGTAGACAGGGTTGGTCAAAGCGGTCAAGATCTGATAGCACAGCTGTCCGCCGGCCGAATCTCCCACCATAAACAGGTTGTTAAGGTCGATGTGGTACATCGCCGCGTTCTGCTGCAGCCAGTGCAGCAGCCGTGCGGTGTCCTGCAGGGGGGCTGGGTACTGATGCTGCGGCGCCAGCCGGTAATTGAAGTTGACCACTGCAAAACCCCGCTTCGCCAGCCGCATGCAGTAGTGGGAGTATAGCTCTTTGTCACCGTAGATCCACCCGCCACCGTGAATGCTGATGATGGCAGGCAGCGGCCCGGTGGCGCCGGCGGGGGTGTAAATGTCCAGCAGATGCCATTTGGGGTCGGGGCCGTAGGCAAGGTCCAGCGCCCGGTCAATGCCTTCGGGCACAGTCAGCCCTGCGTCACGAATTGCGTCGGTTTTTACCATTTCGGCAATGGTTTGTTCCACTGTTTTTGCCATAGGGGTTCATCCTTTGGAATGATTCAGTCCCATTCCGCACCGGTCACAGTGTTCAAATCTACATCCTTGGTTTCCTTTACCTGGGTGATCAGAAGGATGATGGCCAGCAGCATGAACGGCGCGCAGACGTACAGGCACAGCATGCCAATCGAGGGCACAAACAGCATGCCCACCGTGATGACGACTGCAGACAGTGCGCTGCCAATGCCCGAAATAAAGGACATAGTGCCCAGCACCGAGGCCCGCAAATAGGTGGGGGTGGACTCGCCCGCAATGATCAGACACAGCAGGTCGGCTACCGACCACAACCCGCCGATGAACAACCCATAGCTGATGCCCACCGCAGCCGGGGGCAGCCCATTGTTGGCGCACAGCACAAAGCACACCAGCCCGCCAAAGGCTACGGTGCTCAGCAGCACTGCCGACTTTTTGCGCCCCAGACCGTCGGTGATAAAACCGCCGATAGCGGTCATCAATGCGTTAAAGAAGGGGATGAAGTACATGGCGGCGGTCACCTGTGCGGTGGTCATGCCGCCGGTTTTCATAATCGATTCGTAATAGCTGGTAACGCCGGTGGAAAACAAAAATACAACGCCGCACAAAGTAACGCTGCGGATCTGCCGGTGGGCAAAGATGAATTTCAGCGCCCGGCCCACGCCGCCCTTGCTTTGGTCGGCGGCCTGCTTTTCGCTGGCGGCTTTGGCGGCACGTTCATCGTCGGTCAGCTGCAGAAAGGCAATTCGCTTTGCCACAAACACCGGGGTCTCACGCATCAGAAAGATGGCGGCAGTGCCCACCACCACGGCCAGACAGGCCGGCACAAAAAACACCTTGCGCCACTGGCTGCCGTCATTGCCCATAAAAACATCGCGCAGAATGGGGATCAGGGTAACGCCCAGCAGAGCCACCGCCTTGGTCAGCGAGGTCAGCTTGGCCCGGTGCTTTTCGGGGGCGCATTCCATTACATAGATCACCTGCATGTCGTTGTACATCACAAGATTGATCAACGCCATGCCCACCAGATACGCCAGCGGCCCGGGGGCCACCATGCAGATGGCAAGCCCCACACCCATGCCGATGGTGTTCAGCACCAGAAACAGCTTGCGGCCGTATTTGTCGGCCAGCGATTTGTAAAAGGGCATCAGGATCATAATGCCGTACAGCGGGGCACTCATAGCGGTAAAGCTGGCAAGGCCGGTGTTGTAGTCCAGCCCCAGCCGGTTGACAAAAAAGTCGGTGACCACCTCAGACTGCATTGAGCTGCCCATGGCCGAGGTGATCTCGTCCACAATGTACACAATGCTCAGGATCACCAGCAGATACCACAGATATCCCTTGGGGGTGCTGCGGTTTTGTTCCTTCTGGCGGCGGGCCAGCTCGGCGGCTTCCCGCGCTTTGCGGGCGGAATGCTTTTGCGGGGTTTCGGTTTTTGCCATGGTACACACTCCTTGCGTTTTTGTTTGCAGGGGTTATTTGTGGTAGCGCAGGGCACACACATCGTCGCCCTTGGCAATGCACTTGGGCAGATCCAGCACAGCGCCGTAGCATTCGCCAATGCCGTGGTCGCCGCACATGGCAATGTCGCACAGCATGGCAATCTCTTCGTCGCTGCAGCCGGCCTTCTGCCAGGCCGCTACCAGCGGGCAGTAGTGGAAATCAAGCGACAGCTTGTCGTCAGTGCTCTCCAGCACGTCCATCTCGAACACCAGCTGTGCGGGCTTGGTGAACAGGGTCTTTTTCAGGCCCTTCAGACTGTTGGTGCCGCCTTTTTTGACCAGATCGGCCCCCTGCGAAAGGCCACAACGCCGCACCGCAGCACTGCCGAAATCGCGGGGGTCCAGCCCGCGTTTTTTCGCCTCGTCGCACAGCAGATAAAGCCAGAAGGCCCGATGCCCCAGCAGATCGCGAATGGCCATCAACAGGCCGTTTTTATACTTCGGTTCATTTTTTACAATGCTCATGGTAAACGCTCCTTTAACGGATTGTATTTTGATAGAAACGGCGGAATTGGTATCATCCTGTTGTTTGCATTATAGCACAGCAAAGCAGACAGGGGAAAGAGGAGCGGTGAAAAAGAGGGCTGGGCGGAACGGGAAATCCCGTTCCGCCCAGCCCATGGTTCTACAGATAACAAAAAACCGGCATCTTTTACAAGATACCGGTTTTGGTGGGCGAGGGTGGATTCGAACCACCGAAGCTGAAAAGCGGCAGATTTACAGTCTGATCCCATTGGCCACTCGGGAACTCGCCCATATTCTTTTGTGCGCTCTCGTTGGAGCGCTTGATTATTATAGCATCCCCTGCGGCAAAATGCAAGCCCTTTTTTTGAAAAAAACAAAAAAATTTCCGCGCTTATAAAAACGCCGGTTTGTGCGATCTGCCGCGGAGGGCACTCGCTTTTTTTACCGGTTTGCGATATAATAAAAAATGTATTACTGTGTCGGGGCACCGCCCCGGGAAAGGGCCTGCTATGCATCTTGGCCTTGCCGAACTGATTTTAATTTTTTTCATCGCACTCATTCTGCTGGGCCCCGCCGTTCTGCCCCGCATGCAGCGCTGGCTGCGCCGCCGCGGCAAACAGGTGGCAAAAAGCCGCCGTGCCCGCGCGGCCGAAGCGGCCGCCGCTCAGCGCGAGTGGGATGCCCACATGAAGCGGCTGCGCAAAAAGCTGCTTGCCGCCGGCGGGCTGCTGCTGGGCGGCTGGCTGGTATATCTGCTGCTGCATCCTGTGCCGGTGGTGCCGGTGGCATATCCTGCCTCGTCTTCGGCTTTCAGCGGAAGCTATACGGCTAACAGTGCGCTGGATGCCGCTGAAAGCTATGCGCTGCAGCCTTACAGCGCGCCGGTGTGTGTGCGCCGCCACGGCGGCTGGCTGTACATGGCGGTGTCGGGTGGGCAGGTCGTGCGCATGCAGGAGGATGGCACCGATTTGAGTGTGGTGCTTTCCACCGGCGGCGAGATCGTTGCCTTCGATTTTCTGTCCGATGGGCGGATGCTGCTTGTGGGCAGTGATCCCATCGGCGTTGGGGGATCTGTTATGATCGCGGCACCAGATGGCTGGAACAGTCAAGTTGTCGCCCAACCGGTGCAACTGGAAACGACCGAAACCCCCATTTCCTTTTTGTCGGCCCTCTGCGTTGGCCCGGATGATCGGGTGTTTTTTGCAGTGGCCCACGGGGTGCCTGCCGCTGAGAATACAATGGAAGATGCCTATACGCTGGCCCTGCTGGCCCACCGGGCCGACAGCGTGGTGTATGAACTGGATCTGCGCACTGGCGAGATGCAGCCGGTGCTGACCGGCCTGACCCTGGCCACCGGTTTGACTTTGGATGAAACGGGCGAAATGCTGTATGTAGCCGATGCCGGCACCGGCACGGTATGGCAGGTGGCGGCGGATGCCCGCGGTCTGAAAGCCGGAAACCGGGACGTGACCGCTGTGCTGCAAAATCTGCCCGGTCGCCCGGCCGGCCTTGCCTGCGGCAGCAATGGGCGGCTGTGGGTGACCCTTTCGGGTGAAACGCCCGCGTGGCTGAATGCGTTGGCCGGCCTGCCCCGGCTGCGGCAGGCGGTGATGAATCTGCCTGCCCTGACCCGCAACCGGCTGATCTTGGGCGGCCGTACTGCGGTGCTGGCCTTTGACGCCGAGGGCGAAATTCTGGAAAACTGGCAGTCCGATGCCATGGCTGCGGTTACCGGTGTGATCGAAACCGAAAACCGGGTTTATTTTGCCCAGGGGACGGGCAGCGCTCTGCATTGGCGCGAGTATTGAGAGGGGAACATCTATGGAAATGAGAAGGGTTTCTGAGCAGGCCCGTATGGCCGTACAGGAAATTTTAAACGCGAAACAACTGCAGCCGGGCAGTGTGCTGGTGGTGGGCTGTTCCTCCAGCGAGATCGTAGGCGGTACCATTGGCAAAAACAGCAGTATGCAGGCCGCACAGGCTGTGTACGAGGGCATTGCGCCGCTTCTGGCGCAGCAGGGCATCTGTTTGGCGGCCCAGTGCTGCGAGCATCTGAACCGCGCCCTGATTGTGGAAAAAGCAGTGGCTGAGCGTCTTGGGCTGGAAGAGGTGTGCGTAGTGCCCCATCCCCATGCGGGCGGCAGCTGGGCCACCACCTGCTGGAAAAACTTTGAGCACCCGGTGGCAGTGGAAGAAATCCGCGCCCAGGCCGGGCTGGACATTGGCGGCACCCTGATCGGCATGCACCTGAAACGGGTGGCGGTGCCGGTCAAGCTGACCGGGCGCAAGGTGGGCGAGGCCCATGTAACTGCCGCCTACACCCGCCCCAAGCTGATTGGCGGCGAGCGCGCCCGCTATACCGAGGAGGATTGACCCATGACCGAACTGGAACACAAGCAGCGGATGGAGGAAGCGATTGCCGCCATCCGGCTGAAGATGGCCGCCGCCGCCCATGCCGCCGGCCGTAAACCCGAAGAGGTGCAGCTGTGTGCCGCCTGTAAGACCCAGACGGTGGAAACGGTGCGGCTGAGCGCCGGGCTGCCCATCGATATTTTTGGCGAAAACCATGTGCAGGAGCTGGTGGAAAAGGCAGATGCCGGTGCTTACTGCGGCAAACCGGCCCACTTCATCGGCCATCTGCAGACAAACAAACTGAAAAAGGTGTTGGGCCGCGCCTGCCTGATCCAAAGCGTGGACAGCCAGCGCCTGCTGGATGCCATTGAAAAGGAAGCTGCCAAGCGACAGCTGGTGCAGGATGTGCTGCTGGAGGTGAACATCGGCGAAGAAGCCAGCAAAACCGGCATTGCCGAAGCCGAACTGCCTGCTTTGCTGGAGGCTGCAGCTGCAAAGCCTCATGTCCGGGTGCGGGGCCTGATGGCAATTCCCCCCATCAACGACGATGACGCCGAAAATCGCGCCTATCTTGCCCGTGTGCGCCGCCTTGCCGAAGAATGTGCCGCCCGCCGGTACGAAAACGTCAGCATGGACGTTCTGTCCATGGGCATGAGCGGCGATTTTGAAAACGCCATTCTGGAAGGCGCCACCATCGTGCGCATTGGCACCGCCATCTACGGTGCCCGGGATTACTCCCACAAGTAAAAAGGAGGAACCATGGCAAACATTCCCTCTGCCGCCGAAACGGCAAAGATCAAAGACCCTGCCCAGCGCAGCATGCCCACCGCCACTTTGATCCGGCGGTTCTGGCCCTACGAGCGCAAATACTGGAAGACGATGGTGCTGGATCTGTTCTGCGCAGCCCTTACCTGCCTGTGCGAGCTGGTGCTGCCGCTGCTTCTGCGCACCATCACCGACACGGCCATCAACGATCTGGCCGCACTGACCACCGGTCTTGTGCTGAAAATGGCGGCGCTGTATCTGGTGCTGCGGTTGATCGATGCGGCCGCCCAGTATTTTATGGCCGACATGGGCCACGTGATGGGCGTGCACATCGAAACCGATATGCGCCGCGACGCCTTCGAACACCTGCAGCGGCTGGGCCACACCTACTATTCCAACACCAAAATCGGCCAGATCATGGGGCGGGTGACCAACGACCTGTTTGACGTGACCGAATTTGCCCACCACTGCCCCGAAGAATTCTTTATTGCAGGCATCAAAATTGCGGTCAGCTTTGTCATTCTGTGCGGCTGCAGCGTGCCGCTGACCCTGCTGCTGTTTGCCTGTGTGCCGTTGATGATGGTGGTGTCCATCAAGATCAACCGCTGGCAGCGGGCGGCCTTCCGCAAGCAGCGCGTGCAGGTAGGTGAGCTGAACAGCCGCATCGAAGACAGCCTGTTGGGCGAGCGGGTCATCAAGGCCTTTGGTGCCGAAGAGCTGGAACAGGAAAAATTTGAGCAGGGCAATCAGGCCTTCAAGCAGATCAAAGAAAAAACCTATATGTACATGGCCATCTTCCAGTGCAGCACCCGGCTGTTTGACGGGCTGATGTATCTGGTGGTGGTGGCCGGCGGCGGCCTGTTTGTGGTAAACGGGCTGATCAGCCCCGGCGATCTGGTGGCCTATACTCTGTATGTGTCCACCCTGATCGCCACCATCCGCCGCATTGTAGAATTTGCCGAGCAGTTCCAGCGCGGTATGACCGGCATCGAGCGCTTTCTGGAAATTATGGACACCCCCATCGAAATTCAGGATGCCCCCGATGCGGTGCCCCTGCAGGTGGAAAAGGGCGGCATCACCTTTGCGGATGTGACCTTTGAATACCCCGACGATCACAATCTGGTGCTGCGCGGGGTGGATCTGAGCATTCAGCCCGGTGAGCGTGTGGCGCTGGTGGGCCCCTCGGGCGGCGGCAAAACCACTTTGTGCAACCTGATCCCACGCTTTTACGACGTTACCAGCGGCACCATTGCCATCGACGGGCAGGACATCAAGGGTGTTACTCTGAAAAGCCTGCGCGGCGCCATTGGCATTGTGCAGCAGGATGTGTATCTGTTCAGCGGCTCGGTAGCCGAAAATATTGCCTACGGCAAGCCGGAAGCCACCCGGCAGGAGATCGAGCAGGCAGCCAGGCTGGCTGGCGCCGACAAGTTTATCGAAGCGCTGAAGGATGGCTACGATACCTATGTGGGTGAGCGCGGGGTCAAGCTTTCGGGCGGACAAAAGCAGCGCATCGCCATCGCCCGGGTGTTTTTGAAGAACCCGCCCATCCTCATTCTGGACGAAGCCACCAGCGCGCTGGATAACGAAAGCGAAATTCTGGTGGGCCAAAGCCTCGAAAAGCTGGCCCATGGCCGCACCACCCTGACCATTGCCCACCGCCTGACCACCATCAAGGACTACGACCGTATTCTGGTGCTGGGGGCCGAAGGCATTGTGGAAAGCGGCAGCCACGAGCAGCTGCTGGCCCGGCAGGGCATTTATTACCGACTGTGGAACCAGATCCCCACCGGGGCAACCCTTTAATAAAAACAAAAACGAGCCTTCCATGCGGAAGGCTCGTTTTTTATACAGGAACCGGAGATCAGGCATTTGCCCCAACCACCAGACGCACCGCGCCGAAAATACCGGCGTCGTTGCCCAGACTGGCCACCTTGATGGGGGTGTTGCGGCTGGCGTGGAAGGCAAACTTCTGATAGGCGGCGGTAACCGCATCGGTCAGCACATCGCCTGCGCGGGACACACCACCGCCCAGCAGGAACATTTCGGGGTCGGTAGTAGCGGCGATGGAAGCCAGCGCAATGCCCAGATAGTCGGCCATCTGCTGCAGCTCGCGCACAGCCAGCTTGTCGCCGTCACGGGCGGCGTCCAGCACGTCCTTGGCGGCAAAGTCTTTGCCGCGCAGCACGCTGGGTTCGTCGGTCTGCTCCAGCAGCAGCTTGGTGCAGCGCACAATGCCGGTGGCGCTGGAATACTGCTCCAGGCAGCCCTTTTTGCCGCAGCCGCAGCTGGCGGTTTCGGCAGGGTTTACGGGAATATGGCCGATCTCGCCGCCGGCGCCGTAGCTGCCGCACAGCACGTTGCCGTTTACGATCACGCCGCCGCCCACACCGGTGCCCAGGGTGACCATAACCATGTTGCTGCAGCCCTTGGCGGTGCCCATCCAGATCTCGCCCAAGGCGGCTACATTGGCGTCGTTTCCGGTTTTAACCGGCACGCCATCCAGCAAGGCGCTCAGTCGATCCGACACATCCAGATCGCCCCAGCCGCCCAGATTGGCACATACGGGCACGTAGCGGTCCTCTTTTACAGGGCCGGGCACACCAATGCCCACGCCGGCCAGATCGGCATTGGTCAGCTCGCGCTCGGCCATCTTGGTCTTAACGGCTTTGGCCAGATTGCGCAGAATGTTTTCGCCCTGATTGGAGGTGTCGGTGGGCACTTCCCACTTTTCCAGCAAGGCGCCCGAGGTGGTAAACAGGCCAACCTTGGCGGTGGTGCCGCCCAGATCAATGCCAAATGCATAGTTGCTCATAGGTATCCACTCCCTTTATTTTTTCACCGGCAGCGCCGGCGGTTGTTCCGGTTACCATTATAGCACAACCGCTGCGCTCTGCCCACTGCAAACCGTTCAATCTTTTACAATTTTTGCCCAAAGCAAAACAAAAGCGCCCGCCGAACACGGCAGGCGCTTTGTTTGTTATTGGGGGCAGAACGGACAAGGATCAATCGTCCTCTTCATCCTCTTCGTCCTCGTCATCCTCTTCGTCAGCCTCAAGCTTCTTTTTGTAGAAGATGCCCGACAGGAAGATACTGACCTGATACAGAACGATCATGGGCAGGGCACACATGCACTGAGAAACAACGTCCGGCGGGGTGATAATGGCCGCCAGCGTAAAGATCAGCACAATGGCCACGCCGCGGATGTCCCGCATGATCTTGGGGTTGAGAATGCCCATACGGCTGAGGATCACCGTAACCAGAGGAATCTCAAAAATGCAGCCGAAGATCAGGAAAATGGTAATGGCAAAGCTGACAAAGTTTGCCAGAGTGGTGGCGGTGTTCACATATTCGGCACCTTCCAGCGTGTTCATGAAGTTCAGCATGAAGGGGAAGGTGATGTTATAGGCAAACAGCACACCGACCACAAACAGTGCCAGACCCATGATCATGGTCAGGCCAAAGAAAAAGCTTTCGCTCTTTTTCAGGCCAGGCTTGGCAAAGGCCCAAATCTGATACAGCAGCATCGGCAAAGTGACCACAACACCGGCCACAATGGCGATTTTAAAATACTGCATCAGTTTTTCCTGCGGTTCGGTGGTAATGAACTCATAGGGAGGCTCACAATTCAAACCCAAACGGGTGATGATCTGCAGCAGATCGGGTGCGATCGCAATGCCAACGGCGGCAACCACAAAAAACAGCGCGGCACATACAAACAGACGGTTGCGCAGCTCCTTCAGATGGCCGCCCAGGCTCATGCTGCCGCCGGTGGCGGCGGCTTCCTTTTTCTTAACCGATGTAGCCATTATTCTGCGTCAGCGTCCTCAGTCTTAGCGGCCTTCTTGGGGGCCTCGTCGTCATCCTCTTCCATGCCTTCCTTGAAGGACTTGCTGGCCTTGCCAACCATCTTGGCCAGCTTGGGCAGCTGCTTGGGTCCAAAGATAATGATAACGACCAGCAGGATCATCAGCAGTTCAGTAGTACCAATTCTCATAACAAATTACTCCTTTTGTGTCGCCGGGGTTCGGCGGTTTGATGTATATGTCTGCAACCGCCGGCGGCGGGGCATTCAACAAATAAAATCAGGCCTTGGCCTCTTCGGCAGGCTTTTCTTCGGCCACAGCTTCTGCTGCGGGGGCAGCCTCAGCGGGCTTTTCCTCAACAGCAGCGGTTTCGACGGGGGCTTCCTCCATCAGTTCAACAGGGGCTTCTTCGGTCAGATCCACAGCCTCTTCGGCGGCGGCAGCTTCCTCGGCAGCCTTGGTTTTGCTGGTTTTGCCAATGCCGGTAAAGCTTTTGGCCACGCTGCCTACGCTGTCGTCAAAATCCTTTTTGATGTCGGCCAGCGGGGCAACCACCTCTTTGAAGGGCTTCTGTACCTCTTCCAGCGGGGCGACAATGTTTTCCTGTACTTCTTTCGAAGCTTCGTTGGTGTACTCTTTCAGCTGGTTGAGCATTTTGCCCAGCTTGCGGGCATACAGCGGCAGCTTGTCCGGGCCAATGAATACCATGGCCACGATGCAAATTACAATCAGCTCAGAAAAACCGATTTTCATGCGGTGTCATTTCCTTTCCTACAACGCCTCTAACGGCGGTCATTTGGAGAGATTATATCACAATTCGGCAGGTTTGACCAGTTTATTTTGCAGAAGTGTGTGTTTTTTTCTGCAAAACACGCAGGAAAAATGTACTGCAGAGGGGAATGGGCGCGAAGCGGCGGCGACAAAAGAATTCTGCCGCTTTTATGACTTTCTCATAATACCACGCAATTGGGTGGGAAATGGGGCGGTATCATAAAGAACAGGTGAACTTTTTGTGAACGAGATGAGTGACTGGCAAAGAAATGGTTAAAATTGGTCCGAAACACACCATCCCGGCGCTGATCACAGCGCCGGGATGGTAAAATATTCAGTGCTTGTAGGCAATCGCTGCCTTGATGCGGTCGGCCGTTTCAGCTCCGGCCAGCTGGCGTACCAGCTCCAGGCCAAAGGGGATGGCCCCGCCCAGCCCATAGGAAGTGGTGATATTGCCGTCCACCACCACTTCTTCGTCCAGCACCACGGCACCGGGCAGCTTATCCTGAAAAGCGGCATGTGCCGTGGCCTTTTTGCCCTGCAGCAGGCCCAGATCGGCCAGAATGCTGGGGGCAGCGCAGATGGCAGCCACCTTTTTGCCCTGTGCACAGAACTGCTTTACCGCAGCCACCACGGCGGCATTGGCCGCCAGATTGGGGGTGCCGGGAATACCGCCCGGCAGTACCAGCAGATCGGCGTTGGTATAGTCTGCCTCTTCGGCCAGAGCATCCGCCATCAGAGTAATGTTATGGCTGGTCACCAGCTGCAGCCGGCCCATGGCCGAGGCCACAACAACCTCAACGTCGGCTCGGCGCAGCAGATCGATCACCAGCAGAGCTTCGCACTCTTCGGTGCCGTCGGCGAAAAATACAACTGCTTTGCTCATGGGGCCTCCTTTGGGTCACACATTCTTTTTGGTTTCGACCAGAATGCGTTTCAGTTCGCTGTCGTTGCGGGCCAGAACACGGCTTACCCGGCTGATGATGGCACTGGAAGCGCCGGTCTTTTCCATGATTTCGGTGTAAATGCTGCCGCCATGCAGCATTTCGGCAATATCAAACCGCTGCTCCATGGCGCTCAGCTCGGAATAGCTGCACACGTCCTGGAAAAAGCGGTAGCAATCTTCGGGGGTTTTCAGCTGCAGAATGGCCTGATACAGGCCAGACTGGCCGGTGGGATGATCCTTTGCCATGGGAAAGTACCTCCTGTTTTCAAAGCGTCCTCTCAATATGCTGTTTAACACTTTACAACACTAAACCAATATAGTATAAAAGCGAAAAAAAAGCAATATGCTTTTTCGTTTTTGTCCCTTTTTTGGGACAGTGTTTTTACAGGCGGCGCTCCAATTCCACCAGCGGCAGCTCGTAACCGGCCACCTGCTGGGGGGCCGGCTGCAGCACCCGGTAGCGCAGCGCCTTAAAAAAGCCCAGCACCGGCAGCTGCTTTTCGTGCACATAGCAGTACAGTCTTCCCTTGCCGTCGGCACGGCCCAGCCGCTCGCAATACTGCACAATGTCGCGGCCCATGCCGTTGCCCCGCACGGCGGGCTTCAGGTACAGATTGGTCAGATGCAGCGAGGTGCCCACCATCTTCCACGAAAAATAGCCCACCGGCTTGCCGCCCAGCAGCACAATAAAGTAGTTCACCTCGTCGTCGATCTGCTCTTCAATCGCTTCGGGGCTTTGCAAAGCCTCCAGCACGGCATCCAGCTGCTTTTTGGGATAGGTCTTTTTGTATACCTCCCGCCACAGCTCGTCAGCCATCTCGCTGACCAGATGGATATATTTTGCTTTTGCAACCAGTTTATAATCGGGTTTCATCTGATTTCCTCTTTTTCGTTTCAGTCTTTGATCACAATGCCCAGCAGGCGGGCCAGTTCGGCGGCTTGTGCCCAATCTACCACTGCGCCCCGTAGGCTGCGATGTTCTTCGCCAAAGCCGGCACCGTCCAGCCGGCAGCCGCGCAGGTCCAGCCCCTTCAGCGGGGTGGCGGCAAAGCTTGCGCCGCTGAAATCGGTGTCCTGCACGGCCCAGTGCAGCAGCCGGGTGTGGTTGAACATGGCTTCGGCAAAGCAGCTGCCGCGCACCGCGGTGCGCTCCCATTTGCTTTGGTCAAAGCAGGCGTAGCGCAGCATCCCGTTCTGGATCACCGTGTCAAACAGGCGGCTTTCGGCAAAATTGGCGCCCAGTGCCTTGCAGCCGGTCAGTGTGCAGCGGCAAAAATAGCTTTCGGGCAGCTTGGCGCCCGAAAAATCGCAATTTTTCAGCACGCAGTCGGTAAAGGCCGCGCGGGTCAGGTCGGCACTGGCAAAGCGGCAGTTTTCCAGCACACAGCCGCGAAAAACAGCATGCTGCAGCACCTCGCCGCACAGGTCGGCGTTTTTCAGCTGCAGCTGCTCCAAAGGGTCTTCCCGGGCGGCGGCCTGATAGATCTGCAGCGCGGCCTCGCTGCCCTGCAGCAGGGTCAGTTGTGCCGGCAGCACCGGCGGCCGGGGTGTGGTGTTTGCTGCCATAATTTATACCCAGTGGATGTAATCCGGCTTGCGGGGGGCGGCGGCAGGCAGGGGACCGTCGGGCCAGCCCAAGGCGCAGTGCCCCACGCCGATCCATTCGCCCTCAATGCCCCATTCCTTCAGCAGGGCCTTGCCTTCGTCGCTTTCAAACTCTTCCCGGGCGCGGTTGATCCAGCAGCTGCCCAGCCCCACGCTGGCGGCGGCGTTCATCAGGTTGCCCATCACAAGGCTGCCGTCGTACACGCAGTTGTAGCTGGCGGGATCGGCCAGCACCAGCAGAATGAGCGGTGCGCCGTAAAACGGGTCGTGCTGCACCCCCATAATGGCGGCGTTCATCCGCATCAGGCGGTCGCGGGTGGCCATGTCCCGAATGACCACGATCTTGGCGCTTTGCTTGTTTTTGCCGCTGGCGGCGTAGGTGCCGGCTTCCAGCACGGCGTTCAGCAGTTCGGCGGGCACCGGGTCCTGTTTGTAGCTGCGGCAGCTGCGGCGGCTGCACAGGGTGTTCAGGGTTTCGTTGCGCATTAAAAGCCCTCCCTTCAGTGGGTGAATTGCATTTTGTTCAGTATAACATATTTTGCCCCAAAGCTGAACGGGCAGTTTGTTTTTGACAAAAATTATGGTTTTTGATGCATTTTGTCATAATTTTTGTGAAGATGTGCCAAGTGCGGCGGGTGAATTTCTCGGTTTTGTTCCGTGATGCTGTCGCCCGCTTGTGCTATAATGATAGCAGGGAAGAACGCTGTGCACGGCGCAGCGCAAGAAGGAGAATACCGGGCAGGCGGCCCGGCCGAAAGGAGCTGTACATCTATGGCAAAAGCATCTCATGTCATTCTGCGCGAGGACGAATTCTATGTGATCGCCGCGCCCAACGGCAAGGTGCTGGAGGTGGCCGACTACAACATGGACAACGGCGCGGCCATCCAGTTGTGGGACTATGCCGGCCAGCCCTGGCAGCAGTGGAAGTTTGTGATTTCGGGCGATGATGAATATCGCATCCAGAACCGTTTTACCGGCAAGATGATCGACCTTGCCATGAGCGGTGTGGTGGCCGGC
>JAFULE010000167.1 GCA_017483235.1 Faecalibacterium sp.
CCCGCATGGTGGAAAACCTGTTGTCGGTCACCCGTATTGATGGCGAAAAGGTGCAGGTGATCAAAACTCCCACCGTACTGGAGGAACTGATCGACTCCACTCTGGTCAAATTCCGCAAGCGCCACCCTCATCAGGAAGTGGAAGTAATCATTCCTGACGAGTTTATCAGCATCCCAATGGACGCACTGCTGATCGAGCAGGTGCTGGTAAATATTCTGGAAAATGCGGTGCATCACGCCGTTGGAATGACCCATCTGAGCCTGACTGTACGAACCGAAGGAAAAAACGCGGTATTTGAAATTGCCGACAACGGCAGCGGCATCCCGCCCGAGCGGCTGGAAAATCTCTTCAACGGCATGCTGCACCAGACCGATTCGCCCAGCGACGGCACTCGCAGCAACATGGGCATCGGCCTTTCGGTTTGTGCCACCATCATTCGGGCACACGGCGGCGTGATCCGCGCCGAAAACCTGATTACAGGCGGCGCTTTGTTCCGCTTCGCCCTGGAAATGGAGACTGAAAACAATGAGCAATAACAAGTACAAAATTCTTGTGGTGGAAGACGAAGCCAACATTCGCAGCTTTGTGGAAACCATTCTGGAAGCCAACGATTATCAGGTGCTTACTGCTGCCACCTGTACCCAGGGTATCCTGATGTTTCATTCCCACCGGCCCGATCTGGTGATGCTGGATTTGGGTCTGCCCGACAAGGACGGGCTGGAGTTTATCAAAAATGCACGGCAGGACTCTGCCACCCCCATTCTGATCCTGTCGGCCCGCACACAGGAGTCGGATAAGGTTTCGGCTTTGGATCTGGGCGCCAACGATTACATTACCAAACCCTTTGGCACCGCCGAGCTGCTGGCCCGTGTGCGCGCTGCGCTGCGCACTTCCCGCTTTGGTGCAGCCCAAAGCGCACTGCCCGGGGCTAAGTTTACCCTGCGGGATCTGGAAATTGACTATGACCGGCGGATGATCACGGTAGGCGGCGAAGAGGTTCGCCTGACCCAGACCGAATACAACATTGTGGCCCTGCTTTCGGAACATGCCGGAAAAATGATGACCTACGCGGCTATTATTCAGGCCATCTGGGGCGCCGCCGACCCGGGCAGCACCAAAAAGCTGCAGGTGAACATGGCCAACATTCGCAAAAAGCTGGGTTCGAAGCCGGGCGAAAGCCGCTATATCACCAACGAACTGGGCGTTGGCTACCGCATGTACGGCGAAAACGAATAACTTTTACCAGAACAAAACACACCCCGCTGCCTGTGCAGCGGGGTGTGTTTTGTCTTTACAGTGCGCAGCCCTCACCGTGGTCGTGGTGCGGCTCTTCCAGCTTGCCCACAATGGGTTCAGGATCCACACCACGGCGACGATAATAGTCGGCCAGTGCCGCCTTGATGGCCTGCTCGGCCAGCACCGAGCAATGCACCTTGGCGGGGGGCAAGCCATCCAACGCTTCCACCACTGCCTTGTTGGTCAGTTTCAGGGCATCGTCGATGGTGCGTCCCTTGACCAGTGTGGTGGCCATGCTGCTGGTGGCAATGGCTGCGCCGCAGCCAAAGGTTTGAAATTTGACGTCGGTGATTACACCGCCGTCGATTTTCAGATACATCCGCATGATATCGCCGCATTTGGGGTTGCCCACCTCGCCCACAGCGTCGGCGTCGGGCAGTTGCCCCACATTACGGGGGTTGGCAAAGTGATCCATCACCTTGTCGCTGTACATTCCTGCCATTCAGTGTTCTCCTTTCAGATGGTAAACCCGGGCGGTATTTTCTTCCTGCAGCCACATGCAGCTCATGGCACGCCGCCGGGGACTGATCTGTTCCAATACGTCGCAGAGTTGTTTTGCTTCTTCCATGGTGTTCTGCGGGCCAAAGCTGAACCGCATCGACCCGTGGCCGATCTCTTCGGGCAGGCCCAGCGCCATCAGCACATGGCTTGGGTCCAGACTGTCCGAATTGCAAGCACTGCCGGTGGAAGCACAGATGCCCTGCATATCCAGATCCAACAGGATGGTCTCCCCTTCCAGACCGGCAAAGCTCAGGTTGGCGTTGCCGGGCAGTCGGTTGTGACGGCTGCCGTTCAGCCGCACCTGCGGAATACCGGACAATACCCGATCGATGACATAGTCGCACAGCGCCGCCTGATGGGCCATTTTTTCTTCCAGCGAGGCGGCCGCCAGCTGCAGCGCCACCGCAGCGCCCGCAATACCGGCCACATTTTCGGTGCCGGCACGGCGACGTTTTTCCTGCCCGCCGCCATCCAGCAAAGCGGGCAGTGCAATGCCCTTGCGGCAGTACAGCGCGCCCACCCCCTTGGGGCCGTTGAATTTATGGGCGCTGAGCGAAAGCAGGTCGACCCCCAACTGGTTGACATCCACCGGGATAGCCCCCACCGCCTGCACCGCGTCGGTGTGACACCACACCCCCTGTGCGCGGCAGATCTGCGCGATCTCGCGCACCGGCTGAATGGTACCGATCTCGTTGTTGGCCAACATCACCGACACCAGCGCGGTGTCGGGCCGCAGGGCCGCCTGTACGTCTTCGGGGCGGATAAAGCCCTCTGGTGTAGGATTCAGGTAAGTGACCTCGAAGCCCTGCCGCTGCAGCGCCTGCATGGCGTGCAGCACGGCGTGGTGCTCGAAAGCCGAGGTGATCAAATGCTTTTTGCCCCGCCGGGCACCGGCCAGTGCCGCACCCTTGATGGCCCAGTTGTCGGCTTCGGTACCGCTTCCGGTAAAATAAATCTCAGCCGGATTGGCCCCCAGCACTGCGGCGATCTGGGCACGGGCATCCTCTACGATCTGCTTGGCCTCGTAGCCAATGCTGTAATGGCTTGATGGGTTGCCGCCCGGGCCGGCAAGAATTTCGGCCATACGCTGCACCACCTGCGGTGCGCAGGGGGTGGTGGCGGCATTGTCCAGATAAATGAGTTTGCTCACAAATATCCGTTCCTTTCTTTCGGGGATATAGGTTGTACCTTGGGTACGATTTTATATTATACCATTTTAGTATAAATTACAAGACCCCAGCATATATTTTTCTTTGCCATCAGCATTGGCTGCAAAATGGTTTGGCAAACGGTCGGCATTGAATTGTCTGCTGCCGGTATGCTATACTTTGGGAAAAAAGGGGGAACGACCCATGCGATATTCCACCAAATGCCGCTATGCACTGCGTCTGATGATGGAACTGGCCCTGCAGCCCGCCGGGGAAAGCGTGTCGCTGAACGAGATCAGCCAGCGCCAGCAGATCAGCCTGAAGTACCTGCAGCAGATCGTCATTCCGCTGACCAAAGCAGGCTTGGTCAGCAGCGTGCGGGGCAGCCAGGGCGGCTATTACCTGACCAAGGCGCCTCGACAGTATACCACCGGCGAGATTTTTCGCGCGGTAGAGGGCAGCCTTGCGCCCATTCCCTGCCTTGAAGTGGACGACTGCCCCCGCAAGGATGGCTGTCGTTCGCGGCAGTTCTGGGCCGGGCTGGAACAAACGGTGAACACCTATCTGGACGGTGTGACCTTGGCTGACCTGCTGCAGCAGCCGGGGCAACTGTAACCCGTGGGTATGTTTGGCACCAAACCGGGCACACTTGCCTTGGAGGTGCTTACCATGAACACATTTGACCCAAATCTTGATAAAACCCTGCCCCAAACCGACAAAAGTGGCCTGAGCGACGAATACAAGGCCCATTGCGTGCCCTGCCGACAAAAGGACGCCGAAGATTTTCTGGCCGGCGGCCGCCCGGGCTGGCGCGCCTTCTACGCCCCCGGCAGCCCCGAGGAAACAATGCTGCAAAGCTGCAGCCCCACCGTGTACCGCCCCAATGTGAACACCGCCGTACAGGACGATGTCAGCGTGGAGGAAGCGGTGCGCTGGCAGGTAGAGTCGGCCGACGGCTGAGTTGCGATGGATCCCCCGCCCTGCGGCGGGGGATTTTGCATTTTCAGGTCGTAACAGAAAATTTACCGGCGGCAGGGTTGCATTTCGGCGGCGCATCCCTTATTATGATAAAAAAAGCAGGCCTTGCGGCCCGCGAACAGAACAGGGAGCTTGAATACATTATGGCAGAATTCAAATATGAGATCACCGAACGCATTGCTGTGCTTTCGCAGAGCGCCAACGGCTGGGAACGTCAGCTGAACATGATCAGCTGGAACGACCGTCCCGCCAAGTATGACATCCGCGACTGGTCGCCCGACGGCAGCAAGATGGGCAAGGGCATCAGCCTGAGCCACGACGAGCTGGCCATTCTGAAGGGCATTCTGGAAGAGATGGAGCTGTAATGGATTACCGGGAAGAGTTTATTCGTATTTTTAAAACCCACATCACCCGCCCCGGCAGCGAAAAGCTGTTGGACTGGCTGGAGGGCACCGACTTTTTTACTGCGCCGGCCTCCACCCGGTTTCATGGCGCGTGTCAGGGCGGCCTTGTGATGCACAGCGTAAACGTGTACAACGCCCTGCACGACCACTTTTTCACCGACGGTGACAGCGAGGAAAGCTTTGCCATCTGTGCGCTGCTGCACGATCTGTGCAAAGCCAACTATTATAAGCTTGGTACCCGCAACGTGAAAAACGAGGCCACCGGCCAGTGGGAAAAGGTGCCCAGCTATTCGGTGGAGGATCGCTTCCCCTACGGACACGGCGAAAAAAGCGTGTATCTGATCGAGCGCTTCATGCGGCTGAAAACCGCCGAGGCGGTGGCCATTCGCTGGCACATGGGCGGTTTTGACGATTCGGCCCGGGGCGGCAGCTTTGCCATCAGCGACGCATACAACAGCTATCCGCTGGCGGTCAAGCTACACATTGCCGATTTGGAGGCAACCTACTTAATGGAAAAGGGCACCAGCAGTGTGCCCAGGCAGTAAGTTCTGAAGCAAACACGCGGGGCCCCGACGAAATTCGTCGGGGCCCCGCTTGTTTGCTTTGTTTATATTTTTTCGGTCATCTTCTGATACAGGGTCATCAGATGGGCTACGCAGCTGGTTTCGGTGGTGGTCTTTACATCAAAGCCATAGGCGGC
>JAFULE010000168.1 GCA_017483235.1 Faecalibacterium sp.
ACAGACGAACCATTGAGTTTATTGTAATATTTTTCATCAGCAACGTAAAGAGGAAGCTTCTGTCTGATGCAGACGAAATAGAAAGCGGGCGGCTGCACTTGGCAGCCGCCCGCGGCGGATGGATATCATTACTTTTCTGCGGTCAGCTTGTTCAGCAGGGTAACCGCTGCGATGATCACGCCGATCACCAGAAAGATGCCAACCATGCCAACCAGCATGGTGGACAGGGTAAACATCAGGTTTGCCATATTCAGTGCCATTGTTGTGCCCTCCTTATGCCATCAGGGTCAGCAGCAGGCCGCCGGCGATAACCGAGGCGATCTGACCCGAAACGTTGACGCTGATGGAATACATCAGCAGGAAGTTCTGGTTGTCCTCGGCCAGGCCCATCTGGTTGACCACACGGCCGCTCATGGGAAAGGCCGAAATACCGGCAGCACCGATCATGGGGTTGATCTTTTTGCCTTCGGGCAGGAACAGATTGATCAGCTTGGCAAACATCACGCCGCCCACGGTGTCGAACACGAAGGCAAACAGGCCCAGGCCCATGATCAGCAGGGTGTCGAACCGCACAAACTTTTCGGCGGTCATCTGGCCGGCTACGGTCAGGCCCAGCACAATGGTGATCAGGTTGGCCAGCACGTTCTGGGCAGTTTCGCTCAGGCTGTTCAGCACGCCGCACTCACGCAGCAGGTTGCCGAACATCAGGAAACCAACCAGTGCCACGCTGGCAGGGGCCACAAGACCCGCCAGTACGGTGACCACGATGGGGAACAGGATCTTGGTGGTTTTGGTTACGCTGCCCTTCTGGTAAGGCATACGGATGCAGCGCTCCTTCTTGGTGGTGACCATCTTGATGACAGGGGGCTGTACGATGGGCACCAGCGCCATGTAGCTGTAAGCCGCCACCATGATGGCACCCAGATACTTGGAGCCCAGCGTGTTGGCCACGAAAATGGCGGTGGGGCCGTCGGCTGCGCCAATGATGGCAATGGAAGCCGCATCGGGCAGGTCAAAGAACAGACCGGCCAGTGCAAAGGTGAAGAAGATGCCAAACTGCGCGGCCGCACCGAACAGCATCAGCCAGGGCTTTTCCAGCAGGGGGCCAAAGTCGATCATAGCGCCGATGCCGATGAACAGCAGCAGGGGGAACAGCTCGTTGGCCATGCCGATTTCGAACAGCTCCGAGATGGGGCCAACCGTATCGCCCTGCGTGATGGCGCCCGAGTTGGGCAGGTTGACCAGAATAGCGCCAAAGCCCATGGGCAAAAGCAGGCTGGGCTCCATCTTTTTTACGATGGCCAGGTAGACCAGCAAACCGCCGATGCCCCACATGACCACCATCTGCCAGGTCAGGTCGGCAAAGTTTGCAAACAACCCGGCAAAGGTTCCAAGAATATCCATAGGTGTCCTCCTCTTTCTCTTCAGGGAAGATTCCGTTTTTGATCCGGGCTGTACTGCAGGCCGATCTTCTGCATCGGAAGCGTTGCCGCCCTTCTCCCCCATTATAATTGAATTATAACACACCGGTTTCAGCCGCTCTACGCTAAAGCAGCAAAGGACCAGCTAAGAATTTCGATGACCGGAAGCCGGATGCAAAAGAAAAAACCCACCGTTTTCACGGTGGGTTTTGGTGCGCTTGTGGGAACTCGAATCCCAGGCCCTCTGATTAAAAGTCAGATGCTCTACCGACTGAGCTACAAGCGCATGTAGAGCTTTCGGATAAATCCACCTTGATAGTATATCACGCACGCAGCGGCAAATCAAGCGTTTTGCAAAAAAACTTATGGTTATCTGCTTAAAACAGCAGACCACAAGATATTGAGTCCGTGTTATTGTACTGCTGAACGAATATAATCACCTCAGAGGACGAAGAATGAGGTGATATCTGTGGCACACGCTCTGAAACTGACGGCTTCTCAGTTCCGCAAACGCTTTCAGACCGAGGCTGATTGTAAAAACTACCTGTACACCGTAAGGTGGCCCAAGGGGTTCGTCTGTCCAAAGTGTGGTTGCAGAGAGTTTTCTTTCTATAAGTGCAGAAATGGTATATTCCAATGCAAAAAGTGCCGGCATCAGACTTCTCTGACTGCCGGCACTGTGATGCACAGAACGCATCTTCCGATGCTTACCTGGTTCTGGGCTATTTATCTTGTTGCTACTGATAAGCGCGGCATCTCTGCTGTGCAGCTTTCCCGTCAGCTTGAAATCACCTATGAGAGCGCATGGTACCTTCTGAAGCGCATCCGCAAGGCCATGGCTGCACGAGACAAAGACTATATTCTCTCTGGTATCGTAGAGATGGATACCTTCTACTTTGGAGGAAAAGACAAAAACGGCGCTCACGGTGGGAGCGCCGGTAAAGATGCTGTTATGATTGCTGTATCCAAGAGAACCGGTAAGAAAACCGGTCCTCTTTATTTGCGTATAGTCGCTTACGACACAATTGACAACAAAACCGTGGGAGATTTTGTAAACCGATACATTCAAAAAGGAAGCACTGTACAAACAGATGCGGCAGCCAGCTTTCGGAAGCCGCTTGCCGCAGATTATAACCACGAGTACGAAAAATACACAAGAAAAGAGTCTCCGCTGCCTGGTCTGCACTTAGCCATCAGCCTGTGCAAGCGGGTTCTTCGTGGTACATATCAAGGCAACTGCAGACACGATATTCAGCAGTTCCTTGATGAATTCTGCTTCCGTTATAACAGAAGATTTGAGCCACAGGAGATGTTTAGTCGGCTCTTGCGCGCCGTTGTTGCTTAATTGCTAGTCTTGCTGCGAAGGGTGCAGATATTGATACTCTAGAGGATAGATTATTTTACCCCAATCGATTCCCTTCGCCAAATAGACGCGTTCTTCGTATTTGTTGGAACCAATCCTCTTTTGGTAAATTGCTAGAATACGCTGCTTATTAGCTGTGAGGGTTCTAATATCCTCACAGAGAACAGTGTTGGGGGCGTAGATACCACCTTTATCATTTCTAAATCCAACAATTGCACTCGTGTTGCCGACGAGTTTGTCCGTGATGAGGCACGGCCGAACACCAGAGTAGTCACCTATCATGTTTGCCGACATGTTTTTCTTGACGATTGACGGAAGGATGCTCAATTTCAGTTCAGTGGTCCCGTCTGGCGCCATGTCAAACATAGATGAAGAAAGACGTTGGTTGACGCAGAGTTTGAAGAAGGCATTTGGCGCAATCTTTGGTTTGTTGATAAACTTCACACCAGTCATATGCAAGAAATTGCCTTTAACAAACTCAACCTCTGTAGCGCAAACGTTTTTTAAGGACGAACTGGCACTCAGAATCAAGACACGCTTGTCAGACAGGTTTTCCTTGTACGCTTTTGCGCACTCGAAAATTATTTTTAGCGCTTCTTCCTTTTTCATCATAATTCTGCCTCATTTTGACAAATTTAAAGGGAGACTACAATGCCGCAGCATTGTGCGTCTCCCTTAGTGACTGATTTTATCGGTGTCCGCCACCCTCCGGCCCCTATGTCCGGCATTAGTATCGAGTTTTATCGTCGCTCGCCGACAACTGGTCCCTACGCCCAGCAATAATTTCGGATTTTAGGTGTCAGCCACACCAGTGGAATGACGTCCACTTTCCTGACACTATTATATGCGAAATCTTCGGAAATGTCAATAATGAAGCAGCTCCAATTGAGCCTTTGAAAAACTTGAAGATTTAGCTCGAAATATGCTATAATACCGTTACATACGAAAAATAGGAAAGGGCCAACCACACAACTGGCGTACTTTTCTTGCCCCGTTATGTATGCAAACTCAAAACGCGGTGCCTCTAGATATGCCGAAAGGTAGTGATATAGAGGCAAAGCTCTTACTTGCCTTTTCGGCTCGCTAAGACTGAGGAATCATTGCCTCAGTCGGGTCCGAGGAGGTGTCGCCAATGGATATGCTTCATGAGGCTATTGCAGCCTTGATGGCGGTGTATACTTACATCCCAAGCATTATCGCAATCTTCGAGGCTGTACTGAAGATGGTTGCAAATTTTCTGGCCAAAAAGTAAGTCCGCGTTTATTGCAGTAAACGCGGACTGAATGCTGGGGTTCGCCCCGGCTACCAGTAAACGGGAACCCACCAGGTGCCGCGCAAAACAAGCTCTGCGTGGTCTTTTCTATTTCGTATTATAGCAAATAATTTCGGAAGCGTCAATGATGCCAACGACGTCGGTTTAATGAGTTTTACGGCGGATGTTATACTGTTACCGAATTCGGGATTCGCACCTCGGTGCGGGTCCCGTTTTTGGTTTTTGTGTATACTTCGGCTCTATACATATTGTATCCTGCTGTTTTAAACGGATAACCATAAAAAAACTTACACAACGACTTTTGACAAACGCAAAGCCCCGCCACCTCTTTGCGCTTACAGAAGGCGGCGGGGTCGTTTTTCATTTAGGTCAGCGGGTCCGCATCAGGCACTGCCGTACACCGATGCCTCCCTGATACAGACAGCGCTTAATCGCGGGCCTTGGTGGCGATCTCGGTCAGCAGCTGGCTCATGAATTCGTCCAGGCTCTTTACGCCGCCCTTGGCCTCGGTGCGGGCGTTGACCGCCACGGCACCGGCCTCGGCTTCCTTGTCGCCCACCACCAGAATATAGGGGGTCTTCTTCAGCTTGGCCTCACGCAGCTTGTACTGCATCTTCTCGCTGCGGGCATCCACAGTGCAGCGCACGCCGGCAGCCTTCAGCTTGGCGGCCACCTGATTGGCGTAGTCGTGGGTGCGCTCGGTGATGGGCACCACCACCACCTGATTGGGCATCAGCCAGGTGGGCAGAGCACCGGCATACTTCTCAATCAGGGCAGCCAGGGTACGCTCGTAGCAGCCCACGCTGGTGCGGTGGATGATATAGGGCAGATGATCCTGACCATCCTCGCCGGTGTAGTACATGCCAAAGCGCTTGGCCAGCAGCATATCGATCTGGATGGTGATGAGGGTGTCTTCCTTGCCGTAGACATTCTTCAGCTGAATGTCCAGCTTGGGGCCGTAGAAGGCCGCTTCATCAATGCCAACCTTGTAATCCACACCCAGATTGTCCAGAATGTTGCCCATCACGCGCTGGGCTTCCTCCCACTGCTCGGCAGTGCCCTCGTACTTATTGCCCGGGTTGGCGGGATCCCACTGGCTGAAGCGGTAGGTCACATCGTCCAGCAGGCCCAGAGTACCCAGAGTGTAACGGGTCAGTTCGAAGCAGTCGCGGAACTCCTCCTCCAGCTGGTCGGGACGAACCACCAGATGGCCCGCGGAGATGGTAAACTGGCGCACGCGGGTCAGGCCGTGCATCTCGCCGGAGTCCTCGTTGCGGAACAGGGTCGAGGTCTCGCCCAGACGCATGGGCAGGTCACGGTAGCTGCGCTTGCGGTTCAGATAGACCTGATACTGGAACGGGCAGGTCATGGGGCGCAGGGCAAAGCACTCTTTTTCTTCATCGTACGGGTCGCCCAGAATGAACATACCCTCGATGTAGTGATCCCAGTGGCCGCTGATCTTGTAGAACTCACGCTTGGCCATCATAGGGGTCTTGGTCAGCAGATAGCCGTGATCCTGCTCGGTGTCTTCGATCCAGCGCTGCAGCAGCTGGATGACACGGCTGCCGTTGGGCAGAATGATGGGCAGGCCCTGGCCTACGGTCTCGACGGTGGTGAAATACTCCAGCTCACGGCCGATCTTGTTGTGGTCACGGCTGCGCAGCTCTTCCAGCTTTTTGAAGTACTCTTCCATCTGGCTGGCCTTGGGGAAGGTAATGCCGTACACACGGGTCAGGCTGTCGTTGCCGGCATCGCCGCGCCAGTAGGCAGCGGTGGCCTGGGTCAGCTTAACACCCTTCATGCCGCCGGTGCTCATCAGGTGGGGGCCGGCGCACAGGTCGGTGAAGTCGCCCTGGGTGTAAACGGTCAGATCCCAGCCCTTTTCGGCATACTCCTCCAGCAGCTCCAGCTTATAGGGCTGGTCAGCAAACAGAGCACGGCCCTCTTCCAGAGAGATGTGCTTTTTCTCCAGCGGCAGGTCGGCCTTGATGATCTTTTTCATCTCGGCCTCGATGGCGGCAAAGTCATCCGGGCCAAAGGCACGGGTGTACTTCATGTCATAGTAAAAGCCGTTTTCCAGCGCGGGGCCGATGCCGAACTTGGTGCCGGGGAACAGATGCTGCACCGCCTGTGCCAGAATGTGGCTGGCGGTGTGCCAGTAAGCGTGCTTGCCCTTTTCGCTGTCGAAGGTGAGGATCTCCACCTCGCAGTCCTCGGTCAGAGCGTCGCGCAGGTCCTTCACCTCGCCGTTCACCATCGCGCTGGTGGCGTTGCGGTACAGGCCCATGCTGATGGACTTGGTCAGTTCGGCCAGAGTGATGCCGGCCTCGAACTGTTTGACTTCGCCTTTCAGATTCACATTGATCATTGTTGTTGCCTCCTTTTGGGAAAATAAGGAAATAAAAAAAGAAAAACCTCATCCCGTTGTCACAAAAACTACGGGATGAAGTTTGGTAAAATGCAAAACTCCACGGTTCCACCCGAATTGCAGCCGCGCCGTACAACCGGCCGCACTGCCTACTCGAACCGGCTGTAACGGGCCGGGCCCGGCGGGGGTTCGCCCCCGCGCTTGGCGGTGGTATCCGGCCGGGGCAGCTGCAAAACCGCTTGCACCACGTTCTTTTTTTGCAGAACGGCGGTTTTCTCTTGTGCACTGCAGATCGGCGGCGTTGTCCGCTTCGACGCTTTTGCGGGATGAAATTACTGGTAATATACCCCCAAACGGACTTTCTGTCAAGATTTTTCTTGACAACGCCGCCCCAAACCTTTAATATAAATGTGGTATATTAGATGCCGTCACAGGGGGTATCCCCGCTTTTAACACTTGCGGTGCGCACCAGCGCCCGTTTTTATAAGATATAAGTTTGATCGTTTTGTTTGCGGCAAGCCGTTTCCCAGGGGGAAGTAGGGTCTTTTGGGCCTTACAGTCGGCTTCTTTCAGATAAAAATTTCGTTATAGCTTATAGTTTCCAATCAGTGTATGGTTAAAGGCGCGCCCTGCGGCTGCATCTCCCAAATTTTTATTTAGGAGTGTGAGCACATTGACCACCATCGGATTCGTGGTGGCGATCGTTGCAGCTGTTGTTTCGGGTGTCGCCTGTTTTATTTTGGGCACCAAGCGCGCCGAAGAAAAGATCGGCACCACCATCAGCGGCGCAGAGGCCGAAGCCAAACGCCTTGTCAACGAAGCCATCAAAACCGCGGAACAGAAACGCAAAGAAGCCATTGTGGAAGCCAAGGACGAAGCCTTTAAGCTGAAAGCCGAGGCCGACAAAGAGATCAAGGAACGCCGTTCTGAGATCAGCCGCCAGGAAAACCGTCTGGATCAGAAGGAAAACACCCTGGAGAAAAAGACCGCTGCCCTGGAAAAGAAAGAAGAGGACCTGAAAAAGCGCGCCGAGCTGGTGGAAGCCCGCCTGGCCGAGATCGAGCAGATCAAGATCCGCCAGCTGGAACGGCTGGAGACCCTGGCCGGCCTGTCCAAAGAGGACGCCCGCGAGGTGCTGCTGAACAAGGTGGACGAAGAGCTGACCCACGAAAAGGCTGTGCGCATTGCCGCCTACGAGACCAACATGAAGGACGAGTGCGACGCCATTGCCCGCACCCTGATCGGTCAGGCGGTCAGCCGCTGCGCGGCCGACCATTCCAGCGAGATCACGGTCAGCGTGGTGCCCCTGCCCAGTGACGAAATGAAGGGCCGTATCATCGGCCGCGAGGGCCGCAACATCCGCGCCCTGGAAACCGCCACCGGCGTGGACCTGATCATCGACGACACCCCCGAAGCCATCACCCTGAGCAGCTTTGACCAGACCCGCCGCGAGGTGGCCCGCATGACCCTGGAAAAGCTGATCGGCGACGGCCGCATCCACCCCGCCCGCATCGAGGAGACGGTGGAAAAGTGCCGCCACGATCTGGAGCTGCAGATGAAGCGCGAGGGCGAAAAGGCCGTGATGGAGCTGGGCGTGCATGGCCTGCACCCCGATCTGGTGAAGCTGATCGGCCGTTTGAAGTACCGCACCAGCTTTGGCCAGAACGCCCTGAACCACTCGATGGAAGTGGCATGGCTGAGCGGCCTGCTGGCCAGCGAAATGGGCCTGAATGTCACCCAGGCCCGCCGTGCCGGCCTGCTGCATGACATTGGCAAGGCTTTGGACCACGAGATCGAGGGCAGCCACGTGCAGATCGGCGTGGACATCTGCCGCAAATACAAGGAAAACCCCGCTGTCATTCATGCCATCGAGGCCCACCACGGCGACGTGGAGCCCAAGACCCCGCTGGCCTTTGTGGTACAGGCAGCCGACGCCATCAGCGCCGCCCGCCCCGGTGCCCGCCGCGAAAACGTGGAAAGCTACATCAAGCGTCTGGAAAATCTGGAAGAGATCTCCTCCAGCTTTGAAGGCGTTGAGCAGGCTTTCGCCGTGCAGGCCGGCCGCGAAGTGCGCATTATGGTCAAGCCCGATGTGATCGGCGACGATCAGGTGATCATTCTGGCCCGTGCCGTGGCCAAAAAGATCGAGGAGACCCTCGACTACCCCGGCCAGATCAAGGTCAACGTAATTCGCGAAAGCCGCGCTACCGAGTACGCAAAGTAAGTTTTCCGGCATTGTAAAATAAGCAAACACCGCTTCTTACCAAAAGAAGCGGTGTTTTTTTGTTGCATTTTTCTTGTCAAAAGCAATTGTGCGAAAGCACCATTTTCGGTAAAATAGGGATACAAAATCAATCAGGGGTGCGCCGTACTGTGTCGGCGCCAGCAAAGGAGCGGATTTCGTATGCAGATGAATATGGTTAAAATTCCCACCAAAGACGGCCGCGTGTTTTTGCGCATTGCAAAAGGTCACTTTGCCACCAACCACAGCCACACCAACTATTATATCGACGTGACCACCCAAAAGACCCGCCTGTCCGAAGCAAAGGCTGTGGCCAAAGAGCTGGTAAGTCATTACCGCACCACCACCATTGTGGATACCGTGCTGTGCCTGGACGGCACCCAGGTAATTGGCACCTGCCTGGCCAACGAGCTGACCAAAGACGGTTTTGTGAACATGAACGCCCACCAGACCATTTATATCGTCACCCCCGAATACACCAGCGGCAGCCAGATTTTGTTCCGCGACAACATCGCCCCCATGATCACCGGCAAGCATGTGCTGATTCTGGCGGCGTCCATCTCCACCGGCTACTCGGTCAAATCGGCCATCGAGGCGGTGAAATATTACGGCGGTCAGGTGGCAGGCCTGTCGTCCATCTTTGCCCGCGTGGACGAGTGCCAGGGCTACCCGGTCACCTCCATCTTCAACCCCCACGACCTGACCGACTACGAAAGCTACGACGCCTACGCCTGCCCCTACTGCAAGGCCGGCCAGAAGATCGATGCACTGGTCAACAGCTTTGGCTACAGCCGGCTGTAACAGGTTGTTTCCCCGGGAAATACTGTAATTGCTGCAAAAAGAGCACCCGCCATTTTGGTGGGTGCTCTTTTTATTTATCGCTCAGATCTCACAGGCTACATAGCCAGCTTTGGTCAGCACCTGCACCCGGTCAAACCCGGCCTGCTTTGCCCATGCGGCGGCCTCGTCGAATAAAAAGGTGAGATGCTCCGGGCTATGGGCATCGGCGGTGATGACCACCTGCCCGCCCATGGCCTGCCATTCCCGCAAAATCCACTGGCTGGGGTAAAAATCGGGGCGGTAGCCCCGGGCCGCGCCGCCGGTGTTGATCTCCAGCACCACCTGTGCCTCGGCGCAGGCGCGCAGCGCGGCGCGGGCGGCGGCGATGTAGCGGGGATGCTCTTCGTCAAACAGGCTGCCGTCCCCGTTGGATTTTTTGATCAGGTCAAAATGGCCCAGCACAGTGGGCTTTTTTTGTGCTACCTTTGCCACATTGGCAAAATACGCTTCGGCCGCGGCAAGGCCGTCGCCGCCGTATTCGGCGTCGACAAAGGCCCGCAGCTCGGCGCGGGAATAATCGGCATAGCCGAACGCCCCGGTTTTGGGGCCGAACAGATAATGGGCACTGCCCACGATGTAATCGTACCGGGCGGGGTCGTCGGTGCTGATCAGGTCCCATTCCAGCCCGAGGAGAATATCCAGTCGGCCGGCGTATTCCGCTTTCAGGGCGGACAGCTCGGCGCGGTAGGCCTCGGTGCCCTCGGCGGTCATGCAGAATTCGGGGTCATCGGGGGTGTGGCTGTGGCCCGAGATGCCCAGCGTTTGAATGCCTGCCGCAACCGCTGCGTCGGCCATCTGGCGCAGGGTGGCCTTGCCGTCGCAATAGTTGGAATGGCAGTGCACCGTGCTGGTGCGGTAGAGAGGGATGGTTTGCTGCTTCATCACTGCATCCGCTCCTGTTTTACTTTGTGGTCGATGACATGGCGCTTTTCCAGCTCGCGGGTCACATCCTCGAGGGTGATGCCCTGCTCCACCATCAGCACCATGACATGGTAGGCAAGGTCACCGATCTCGTACACCGTTTCGGCACGGTCTTCCTTCATGGCGCCGATGATCACCTCGGTGCACTCTTCGCCCACCTTTTTCAGGATCTTTTCCTTGCCCTTTTCGAACAGATAGGTGGTATAGCTGCCGCTTTGGGGGTCGGTTTTGCGGCTCTCGATCAGGCGGTACAGCGCCTGCCAGCTGAACTGCTTCAGCTCTTCGCTCAGGTACAGCGGCTTGTGGAAGCAGCTTTCGGCGCCGGTGTGGCAGGCCGGGCCGGACTTGACCACCTCCACCACCAGTGCGTCGCCGTCGCAGTCGGCGGTGATGGACACCACCCGCTGCACATTGCCGCTGGTTTCGCCCTTGCGCCAGATTTGCTGGCGGCTGCGGCTGTAGAACACGGTGCGGCCTTCGGCAATGGTAAGGGCGAGGGTTTCGGCGTTCATGTAGGCAAGGGTAAGCACCTGCTTGGTGTAGTGATCCTGCACGATGGCGGGGATCAGGCCGTCCTTGTCAAATTTGAGGGTAGTTTCGAACTGCATGGGTGCCTCCTTTTGGGGTACGCCCGCTTTTTGAAAAAAGCGGGGCAAAAACTTTTATTGACGGAACAAGTGCTTCGTTCCGCAGGCGTTATTACAGGCGCATTTCCACGCCGTTGGCGTTCAGATAGCGCTTCAGATCGGGGATCTCCAGCAATTTGGAATGGAAGATGCCCGCCGCAAGGCCGGCGTCGATGCCCTTGTGGCCGAACAATTCCAGAAAATCTTCCTTTTTGCCTGCGCCGCCGCTGGCGATGATGGGCACATTGACCCGGGCGGCCACTGCGTCCAGCATTTCCAGATCAAAGCCCCGGCGCACGCCGTCGGTATCGATGCTGTTCAGGCAGATCTCGCCCGCGCCCAGCGCGACGCATTGGTCGATCCATTCCAGCGCATCCCGGCCGGTATCCTCCCGGCCGCCCTTGGCAAACACCCGGAACTGCCCGTCCACCCGTTTGACATCGGCTGAAAGCACCACACACTGGCTGCCGTAGCGCAGGGCAGCGTCCCGCACAAGCTGCGGGTTGCGCAGTGCGCCCGAGTTGACCGAAACCTTGTCGGCGCCGCATTTCAGCACCCGGTCGAAGTCATCCAGCGTATTGATACCGCCGCCCACCGTAAGGGGGATGAATATTTCCCGGGCAACCCGGGCGAGAATATCGGTAAACAGGGCGCGGCCCTCGTAGCTGGCGGTGATGTCGTAGAACACCAGTTCGTCTGCGCCGGCGGCGTTGTACATACGGGCCATCTCCACCGGGTCGGCCACGTCACGGACGCCTTCAAAATTGACCCCTTTTACCACCCGGCCGCTGCGCACGTCCAGGCAGGGGATGATACGTTTTGTGATCATGGGTACTTCCCTTTCCCCTTTCAGGTTTGCACCAGCCGCACTGCCTCGGCCAGATCGATGGCGCCGGTGTACAGGCTTTTGCCCAGGATGGCGGCGGCAGTGCCCATGGCTTGCAGCTGCACCAGTTCGTCCAGCGTGGAGATGCCGCCGCTGGCCGTGATGGCAAGGCCGGGAATCTCCTCCGCCAGCTGACGGTACAAAGGCAGGTTGGTACCCTGCATGGCACCGTCTTTCGCGATGTCGGTATAAATGACCGCGCTGCAGCCGGCGTCGGCCAGCCGCTTGCAGAAATCAACGCCTTTTTCCCGGCTGGTTTCCAGCCAGCCGCTGACCGCCACATAGCCGTCGCGGGCGTCCACCCCTACTGCAATGGCATCGCCATATTGGGCGATCATCCGCTTGGTGAACTCGAAATCCCGCACCGCCACAGTGCCCAGAATGCAGCGGGCAACGCCCAATTCCAGATATTGTTCAATGCGCTCTTGGGTGCGGATGCCGCCGCCCACCTCGATGGAAAGGCCGCCCTGCTGTGCAATGGCGCGGATGGTGTCGAAGTTGGCAAGGGTGCCGTCTTTGGCGCCATCCAGATCCACCACATGCAGGTATTTTGCACCCGCGGCAACAAACTGCCGCGCCTGCGCCGCCGGGTCGGCGCCGTAGACGGTCATGCGGTTGTAGTCGCCTTGGGTCAGGCGCACCACCTGCCCGCCGCGCAGGTCAATGGCGGGGTATAGATTCATAGCAGGGCCTCCTTGGGGAGTAGGATATTCTTCTTTTTCTGAAGAAAAAGAAGCAAAAAGACTTTTTTTACCGCCCCGCAAATGCTTTGCGGGGCAAGAGTCTTATCACGATTACCGGGCTTGTGCGTGTTTACCGGGTGCGTGTACCGGCGGGCAGCGGCCAAACTACTCAACGGCGTTACAGTTCGGCAAAGGCTTTCAGCAGCCGCAGGCCGGTATCGCCGCTTTTTTCAGGGTGGAACTGCATGCCGTACACCCGGCCTGCTTTTACAACGCCGGGCACCGGCACCGCGTATTCGCTGACAGCCAGCGTGTTGGCGGCGCAGTGCTTGCCGTAAAAGCTGTGAACATAATAGACGTATTCGCCGTTTTTGACATACTTGAAAATGGGGTCGTTTTGCAGGATCTGCAGCGCGTTCCAGCCGATCTGGGGCACTTTCAGCTCAGCGCGGCCTGCAGCCTCCAGATCGGGCTGCAGGGGGCAGACCGCACCCGGTACAAAGCCAAGGCCCTGCCATTGGCCGAACTCATAGCTTGTTTGGAACAGAAGCTGCATGCCAAGGCAGATGCCCAGCAGGGGCTTTGTTTCGGCTTCTGTCTGCAGCACCGGCACAAGGCCGGTGGCCTGCAGCTTTTGGATGGCGTCGCCGAATGCGCCCACCCCGGGCAGAATGATCCGGTCGGCGGCGCACAGCTTGTCAGGGTCGGCGGTGACGACCACATCCAGCCCCAGCGTCTCCAGACTGGAGCGCAAACTGAACAGGTTGCCCACCCCGTAATCCACAATGGCGATCATTTCAGAAGTCCTTTCGTAGAGGGGATCTCGTCGGCATAGGCGGCGTCCACCTTGACGGCGGCAGCCAATGCCCGGGCCATGCCCTTGAAGCAGGCTTCGAGAATGTGGTGGGTGTTGTCCCCTGCCATCTGCACAAAGTGCAGGGTAGCGGGCAGGTTGCGGGCAAAGCCAAGCCAGAATTCCTTGACGCATTCAACGTCAAAATCGCCCACTTTCTGGGTGGGGCAGCTGACCTGCCAGCCCAGAGTGCAGCGGCCCGAAAGATCCACCGCGCACAGTACCAGTGCTTCGTCCATGGGCAGAAGGAAGTTGCCGTACCGGGTGATGCCGCGCATTTCGCCCAGTGCTTCGGCCATGGCCTGCCCCAGTGTGATGCCCAGATCCTCGGCTAAGTGGTGGTAGTCCACCTCGATGTCGCCGGTGGCGGTCACGGTCAGGTCAAACCGGCCGTGTCGGGCAAACAGCTCCAGCATGTGGTTCATAAAGCCGCAGCCGGTGTCGATCAGATAGCGGCCGGTGCCGTCCAGATTGAGGGTAAGGGTGATCTGGGTTTCGGCGGTGTTGCGTTCCACGGTCACATCGCGCATGGTGTTATTCCTCCTTGGCCAGAATAGTTTTCAGGGTTTCGATCAGGGTGTTCATCTGCTCGGGGGTGCCGATGGTGATGCGCACCCAGTCTTTGGTGCGTTCGGCATCAAAATGCCGCACCAGAATGCCCTGCTCGCGCAGCGCCTCATACAGCTGTCTGCCGCCCATTTTGTCGGTTTTGGCAAACAGGAAGTTGGTATAGCTTTCAGTAAGGGTAAAGCCCAGCTTCAGCAAAGCGCGCTCGGTCCATTCGCGGGTGCCCACCACCGCGGCACAGGTGCGGCGGAAATAGCTGTCGTCCCGCAAAGAAGCCGCACCGGCCAGCAGGGTAAGCCGGTTGATGTTGTAGGGGTTCAGGCTGAACTTGACCCGGTTCAGATCGGCGATCAGCGCCTCGCTGCCCATGGCAAGGCCCAGCCGTGCGCCCGCCAGACTGCGGGATTTGGAAAAGGTCTGCACCACAAGCAGGTTGTCGTATTTCTGAATCAGGGGCACACAGCTTTCGGCCCCGAAATCCACATAAGCTTCGTCCACGATCACCACATTGTCCGGGTTTTCCTGCAGGATCATCTCGATTTCGGCAGGCTTGAGGGCAAGGCCGGTGGGGGCGTTGGGGTTGGCGATGACAATGGTTTCGCTCAGTGCGCAGTACTTGACCGGGTCCAGCGAAAAATCTTCTTCCAGTGGGATGACGTGAGCCGGCACATTCAAAAGCTGTGCCCACACCTTGTAAAAGCCGTAGGTCACATCGGCAAACGCCACCGGATGCTTGGCATCGCAAAAGGCCCGCAGCGCAAAAAACAGCACCTCGTCGCTGCCGTTGCCGGGCAGGATTTGCTCCGGCTTCAGGCCGTAGCGCACCGCGGCGGCCCGCAGCAACGTGCTGCAGGCGGGGTCGGGGTACAGCCGCAGCCGGGCAGCCTCGTCGGCGGTAAGGGCCGCGGCCACCCACGGGCTGGGCGGATAGGGGCTTTCGTTGGTGTTCAGCTTGATATACTGTTTTTCCTGCGGCTGCTCGCCGGGGGTATAGGGCTGCAGGGCTTCCAGGGTGGGGGTAAGAAAGCGGCTCATGGCAATTCCCTCTCAGGTGTTGGTTTCATAGCGGATGGTCACGCTTTTGGCGTGGGCGTGCAGGCCCTCGCGCTCGGCAAAATCGGCAATGCGGGGGGCCACTTCGGCCAGCGCATCCCGGCTGTAGTACAAAAAGCTGGATTTTTTGACGAAATCGTCCACCCCAAGCGGGCTGGAAAACCGGGCCGTGCCGCTGGTGGGCAGGGTGTGGTTTGGGCCGGCAAAGTAATCGCCCAGTGCTTCGGGCACATTTTTGCCCAGAAAGATGCTGCCGGCATTTTTGATCAGGGGCAGTACCGCAAAGGGGTCATCCACACAGACTTCGAGATGCTCGGGGGCAATGAGGTTGGCCGCTTCGATGGCCTTGTTCAGATCGCTGCACAGAACGATCTTGCCGTTGTCGTCGATGGAGGTGCGGGCAATGTCGGCCCGGGGCAGCAGGGGGATCTGCCGCTCCAGCTCAGCGGCCACCGCCTTGGCGAGGGCCGCACTGTCGGTTACCAGCACCGCACTGGCCAGCTTGTCGTGTTCGGCCTGACTGAGCAGGTCGGCGGCCACCCAGGCCGGGTTGCAGCTGCCGTCGGCCAGCACCAGAATTTCGCTGGGGCCGGCGATCATATCGATGCCCACCTTGCCGTACACCTTGCGTTTGGCGGTGGCCACATACACGTTGCCGGGGCCCACGATCTTGTCCACAGCGGGGATCCGCTTTGTTCCGTAGGCCAGCGCGGCCACAGCCTGTGCGCCGCCGGTTTTGAAGATTTTGGTAACACCAGCGGTGGCTGCTGCTGCCAGAATAACCGGGTTGATACGGCCATCCTTACCGGGCGGGGTGACCATAACGATTTCGGAAACACCGGCCACCTTGGCGGGGATCACATCCATCAGCACGGTGCTGGGGTAGGCGGCCGTGCCGCCGGGCACATACACGCCCGCCTTTTCGATGGGGGTGTACTTCTGGCCCAGCACCACACCGGGCTGCTGGGTAACCACGATATCCTTATGTACCTGCTGTTTGTGGAAGGCTTCGATATTTTTAGCGGCCATGCGCAGGGTTTCGAGGAAATAGGGGTCCATACCGGCAAAGGCGGCGTCGATTTCGGCCTGTGTTACCTGCAGGGTGTCCTCGGTAAGAGCGGCGCCGTCAAACCGGGCAGCGTAGTCCACCAGCGCGGCGTCGCCCCGGGCACGTACATCGGCAATGATGGCATCCACCACGGTCTCCACGTTTTTTTCGGCCCGCAGGTCACGGTTTAAAATTTCCTCCGGTTTGATTTTGTCAAATTCATAAATACGGATCATGCTCAGGTCACCTCACGCAGCTTGCGCAGCATTTCGTCGATTTGGTTCTGTTTGAAGGGATAGGCGGCGCGGTTGGCAATGAACCGGGCCGAAATGGGCATAAACTCGGTGACCACCTGCAGGCCGTTTTCTTTTAAGGTGGTGCCAGTTTCCACAATGTCCACGATCACGTCCGACAGGCCCAGCAGGGGGGCCAGCTCGATGGAGCCGTTCAGCTTGATGATGTCGATTTCACGCCCGATGGAAGCGTAATACCGCTTGGCCACATTGACAAACTTGGTGGCCACCCGCACCGGGCGGCTGGGGTCATCCTGGTAGCCTTGCGGGGCAGCCACACACATGCGGCAGCGGCCAAGGCCGGTGTCCAGCAGCTCGTACACGTCGGGGGCGGCTTCTTCCAGAATGTCCTTGCCCACGATGCCTACATCGGCGGCACCGTGCTGCACATAGATGGCCACGTCGCTGGGCTTGACCAGAAAATACCGGATGCCGGCGGCCGAGTTTTCCACCACCAGCTTGCGGGTGGCGTTGTAGTCTTCCTGCACGCCGTAGCCCATGCCGGCCAGCAGTTTATACACCTTGTCGCCAAGGCGGCCCTTGGGCAGGGCCACGTTCAGCATGGCAGCGTCGGCAGGGGCGGCGGGGCGGTCCATCTCGTTCAGATACACCGCAAAGCCGATGGCGCCGGCCCCGGGGGTAAACTTCTGCATCAGCAGATCGTACCGGCCGCCCTTGAGCAGCGGGCGGGGTGCCCCGGGCAGATACCCCTGAAACACCAGCCCGTTGTAATACTCCATTTCGCCGGCCAGCGAAAGATCCAGCCGCACCTGCCCGTTGTAGAGCTGCAGGGTGGGCTGAAGCGCCGCCAGCTGGGCCAGTGCGGCATGCATGGCGTCGTTTTGGGCAAAAGCTGCCGCCTTTTGCAGAGTGGATGTGTAATCACCCGAAAGCTGTAGTGCGCCGCACAGAAGGGAGGCACCCTCTTCGGTGGCACCATGCTGCAAAGCAGCGGCCTGCAATTGGTGGGCGTTTTTGCTGCGCAGCAGCTGCAGCAAAAGCGGTTTTGCCCCGGCGTCGGCGCCGCTGGCTTCGATCAGACCGGTGAGAAAACCCATGTGGCTGATTTCCAGCACAAACTCGGGGTGGATGGTCTGCAAGCTGGCCAGCGCCAGCTGCACCGCTTCGGCGGCTTCTTCATCCTTTACATAGCCCAGAATTTCCAGACCCATCTGAGCAATTTCGCGGAAGGTATGGCTTTCGGCCGAGGGGCGGTAGACATTTTCGTTATAAAAGTACTTCAAGGTCTGGCCGGGGGCGGGCCGGGCGCTTTTGGCAATGCTGAGGGTCACGTCCGGCTTTAAAGCCAGCAGTCGGCCGTCCAGATCGGTGAAGGTAAGCACCTGCTCGCTGGAAAGAAAACTGCGGTTGGCCTGATACAAACCGTATTCTTCAAACCGGCTCATCCGGTAATGGCGGCAACCCGCCGCCTGATACAGCGCCCGCAGCTGCAGGGCGGTACGCTCTTTGGGGGGCAGCATCGAAAGGGTAAATTCCATAGCCGTTGTGGGGCGGGGCCAGCCGGCCCAGAGCGCCGTTCTCCTTTGCAAAGGTGTGGGATGATACCGCTATTATACTTTATCCTGCTAAAGTTGTAAAGTGCCGCATTCGCCGTTTTGTGCCGGTTTTGCGGCCAATTTTCTGTACGAAATAACAACAGCGGGCCACCCTGCCGCCGCAGTGCCAACCGTGGTTGGCCATGCGGGGCAAAGCAGCCCGCCAACGCTTAACTTTTGCAGCCCAGATCGTCCCAATCGGCAAAGTCGCTGGGGTCGATCAGACGTGTTACATCAATATTGCCGTCCGCCGTGCGGGGTG
>JAFULE010000169.1 GCA_017483235.1 Faecalibacterium sp.
ACTCCATCGGCGGCGACTACAATATGGTTCTGGTTCCCGAAGTTGAGAAGCTGGCCGGCGGCGACGGCTCTGGCCGTATCCAGCGCTAAGCTCTCCCCTCTCGGCAAAGTTTTTGGGCGGCCCGCAACAGCGGGCCGCCCTTTTGTTTTTGAAGCACTTTTTGATCGCCGTGCAAATGCGTTGCACCGCACGGACGAACAGACGCAGAAAATGCCGGGGATCTTCCCCGGCATTTTTGCTGCTTTTACTGCTCTTGTTCTATGGTCATCCATTTATGTTTGCGGCACCAGAAGTAATAGGGCACCTCAAAGGCCAGCATGGCGCCCCAGCCGGCCATACAGGCCCAGGCAGCACCGGTCAGCCCGATGCGCGGCACCAGCACAAACACCACCACGGCGCGGATGCTGATCTGCAGCGCGGTGCAGAACAAGGTAACGCTCATCTGGCCCATTCCCCGGAAAAAGCCCTGCATCCCGTTGGTCAGGCCCGGTAGCAGATAAAGAAAGGCCATGATGGTCAGATAGTCCACGCCCATCTGCAGCATGCCGGCGGCTTCGTCGGCGGCAAACAGCCGCATGATAGGGGTTTTCAGCAGAAGGGTGGCGGCGCAGATGCAAACCCAATAGCTCACTTCCAGCCCAAGGCCGGTGCGCAGCGTAGCGTGCACACGGTCATGTCGGCCGGCGCCCCGGTTCTGGGCCACACAGGTCATCATACCGTGGGAGATGCTTTGTTCGGGGATGCAGGCAAAGTCGTCCACCCGGGTGACTGCATTGAAGGCCGCGATCATGCTGACCCCCTGCGCATTGATCACACTTTGGATGAACACCTTGCCGATGGGCTGGCAGGACTGCTGCAGCGCTGTGATACCGCCGCTGGCAACTGTTTTGCCCAGTAGTTCACGGTCGATACGCAGATCTTCCGGCTTCAGCTGCAGTACCGGTACTTTGCGGTAAATATGGGCCGCACACAGCAGCGCCGATGTGATCTGAGCGATCACAGTGGCCACGGCTGCGCCCATCACACCCCAGTGCAGCCCCCATACAAAGGCCACATCCAGCACCACGTTCAGCACCGAGGCTGCCGCCAGATACCGCACCGGGGTTTTGCTGTCGCCCACACTGCGCAAAAAAGCCGACAGGGCGTTGTACAAAAAGGTGAAGGGGAAACCACAAAAGATGATGCGCAGATAAAGCCCCGCCATGCTGAAAATTTCAGGCGGCACGTTGATCGCCTGCAGGATGGGGCCGGTAAATGCAAGGCCAAAAATCAACACAGCGGCCGATAATACCGCACCGGCCAACAGGGCTGTGGCGGTTTCGCGCTTGACGGCGGCAAGGTCGCCTGCGCCGAAAAACTGGCTGCACAGCACCGAAGCACCCATGCACAGACCCGAAACACCCAGAACGGCAATGGTCATAACCGGGTTGGCCGCGCCCACAGCGGCCAGTGCATCCTCGCCGGCAAACCGGCCGATGACCACCGAGTCCACCGCGTTGTATGTAAGCTGGAACAGGTTGCCCAGAATCAGCGGCACCGCATAGCTGAGCAGATGTCCCCGGATGGGCCCTTGGGTCATGTTGCGCATTGTACCCTCCCCCGTCGGCGGTTACAGCAGCCCCATCTGGCGGAAGATGGTGATCTGCACAAAGATGGTAAGCATACTGAACAGGCTGCTCCACACCACCAGCTGGCTGGCAAGCTGGTCATCGGCCCCCATTTCGGCGGCCATCGGCGCACTGGAAACCGCCACCGGCGAACCGAACATGGCGATGAGATTGGCAATGTATGCAGGGCTGAGGGTGAACAGGCCCGCCGCCTGCGCGGCAAAGGCAGCTGCATAGCCGATGGCCGGGCAAAGCACCAATCGGCCCAGCACGCCGGCAAACAGTTCCTTTCTGGCACCCTTGATGGCGGCAAAATCGAACTGACCGCCCAGCACGATCAGCGACAGGGGCGAACCGATTTTACCCACGCTGTTGATGGCACTGTAAAGCCATTCCATGTCCCGCTGCAGCGAGAAGATAATTTCACCGTCGGCCCGCAGCGGCATGATTGCACGGATCACCAGGCACATAAGGCCCGACACCAGCGCAATGATCAAAGGGTTGGTGGCGATGGATTTGAGGATCTTTTTGAAGTTGATTTTGTCGCCCTTTTCGCCGTAGACGGTCAGCACAATGACAGCCACCAGATTGAAATAGATGATGGTGGGTGCCTGCAGGGCGCTGGCCACCACCACACCTTCCTGCCCGGCCATGGCCTGTGCCAGCGGCAGCCCGATAATGGACATATTCGAGCGGAAGGCACTTTGCATCATGGGGCCCTTGCGGCGCCGGTCGGTGGTAAAAAAGTGGGCCAGCAGCCACCCTACAAAGGTGAACAGCAGCAGAGCCCCCACCGAAAACAGCACCAGTTTCCATGGCATCTCCTGAATACCGTTCAGCTGATAGACATTACAGAACATCATGCAGCCAATGCCGAAGCGAAAAGCAAATTTATTGGCCTGTTTGAGAAAGCTCCGGTCGAAAAAGCCCCGCTGACGCAGCATATAGCCCAGCACCATCAGAAGAATGATGGGGGTGACCGCATTGAAGGCAAAATAGATGGATGAAAGCATAAAGTTCCTCCTTACGGCTGCAGCAGCACCGGCACCGGTGCGTCAATGCAAACGGTTTGCGGGGTGACGAAGCAATCCATGGCCAGAATTTCCACCCCGGCTTCGGCCGCCGCCTGCAGCGCAGTGCCAAAAGCCGGATGGGTGGCCCAGTTGGGGCCAAAGGTGCGTACCCCTTTCATCTGGATGACAAACAGCGCACAGCAGCGCCAACCCTGCCGGGCATAGGCGGCCAGTTCGGTCAGATGCTTGACACCACGCTGGGTAGGCGCGTCGGGAAAGCGGGCAAAACCGTCGGTTTCCAATGTGCAGCCCTTTACTTCCACCAGCAGTGGACGGCCGTTTTGTTCGGCGTAAAAATCAAAGCGACTGTCGCCAAGGGTATACTCCGGCTTTAAAAAATCCACCGGGCCAAGGCCGCCGGCTGTCAGCCATTCGCCGGCAGCGGCGTTGGGGGCAGCCGAATCCATGTTGATCAGCAGCGGACCGTTTGCGGTCTGCTTTTGCACCGCCACCAGATCGCAGGGTGTTTTGCGGGCAGGGTTCTGGCTGTATTCCAGATACACCTGCGCGCCGGGCACCAGCAGTTCGGCGCAACGGCCGGTGTTTTTGACATGAGCGGTAACCGGCGTACCCTCGGGCAAGGTAACCTGCGCAAGAAACCGATTGGGGCGGCGGACAAACACCGCCGGGCGAATATCGCTGTACTGCATGGCTTATTCTTCGGTTTTGCGGCGGCGCAGCAGGCTCATGGCCGGCAGCTCCACCTCGCTGGGGATGGTATAGGTCATGGTGGGGTGCGGGGTGGAATCCACAAACTCGCCATCGGCATTTTTGATCCACTCGGGGGTCAGCTCGATGCGGCTGCCGTCAGGGCAAAGCACCTCGAGGGTATCACCCAGCCACCACTTGCCGCGCTGGCTGCAGGTGGCAATGCCGTTTTCCCAGTTTTCCACCATGCCCATAAATTCCCATTTGCGGATATAGCCGTGGCTTTCGGTGTTCTGCTTTGCGCCCTCTGGGCCAAAGTAGAAGCCGGGAGAATAATGCCGGTGACTGGTGCGATCCAGTTCTTCGTACACCTCGTCCGGCAGGGGGAAATCGTCCCGCATGGGATCTTCCAGATAGGTGTCCAGTGCGCGGCGGTAGGCCGAGGTGACGCTGGCCACATAGTACGAGGTTTTGGCGCGGCCTTCGATTTTCAGGCTGTCGATGCCGGCCTTGCAGATCAGGTCAAGGAAAGGCGCAGTGCACAGATCGTTGGCGTTGAGCAGATAGCTGCCCTGCTCGGTTTCGCCGATTTCGAAAAACTGGCCGGGGCGCTTTTCTTCGCTGATGAAGTACTTCCAGCGGCAGGGCTGGGCGCACTGGCCACGGTTAGCGTCCCGATTGGCCATATAGTTGGACAGCACACACCGGCCCGAAAAGCTCATGCACATGGCACCGTGCACAAAGGCTTCCAGTTCCAGCTCGGGCGGGGTGTTGTCGCGGATGATCGCAATATCCTGCAGACTCAGCTCGCGGGCCAGCACCACACGCTTGACCCCCATTTCGTAGGCGGCGGTGGCGGCGGCATAGTTGGTGATGCCCATCTGGGTGGAAAAATGTACATCCACATAGGGGGCATGCTTTTTGCAGGCGGCCAGAACGCCCAGATCGGCCACAATAAAGGCATCCACGCCGGCTTCCACCGCTGCCTTGATGGCATCGGGCAGGCGGCGCATTTCCTCATTGGTGGGCAGGGTGTTCAGGGTAAGATACACCTTGCGGCCGCGGGCATGGGCAAACAGAACGCCTTCGGCCAGCTGTTCGGGGGTAAAGTTATCGGGGGCCGAGCGCATACCGAATTCGGGCATGCCGCAGTAGACTGCATCGGCGCCGTAGCAGACCGCGTATTTCAGTCGTTCGAGATCGCCGGCCGGGCTGAGCAGTTCGGGAATGGTGAACATGGTTGACCTCTCCTTTAAAAGGAATTTTTTACACAGAAGCAGCGGCCCGGCAGACAAAGCAGGGCCGCTGTAGTTGACTTACAGGGTACGGTTGACCGCCCAGGCCTTTTCGCAGTTGCGCTGATGTTCTTTGGCGGTGCGGCCGTAGTAATACTTACCGGTCAGGTCGGTGACGAAGAAGTAGCAGTCCTTCACATCCTCGTCGGGCTGGGGGCTCAGGGCAGCCTTGATGGCCTCGATGCCGGGGTTGGACACTGCACCGGCGGGCAGGCCCACCTTTTCGTAGGTGTTGTAGGCAGCGTAGATCTCGGCAGGGATGTTATCCCAGCCACCATAATACTTGGCCACCCAGTTGTACAGGTAATTGTTGTCGTCGTCGCGCTGGACATAGCTGGACACGTTGGACTCCAGCCGGGGAATGGGCGAGCCCGGGGCCAGACGGTTGCGGAACACCTGTGCCACGTTGTCGTCCTGCTCGTTGCCGGCTTCCTCCTGCACAAAGCTGGCCA
>JAFULE010000170.1 GCA_017483235.1 Faecalibacterium sp.
CGTTCTGGCGGGAATAGAACATGTCCGGCTTGAGGATTTCGATCAAGTCGGCCAGCGTTTCGGCCTGCAGCAGCACAGCGCCCAGAACACTTTGCTCGGCCTGCATGCTGTAGGGCAGATCGACGCCCATGCTTTCCAGATTCAGTTCATTGGAATAACGACGACGTTCCATTGCAAACAAAACCCCTTACCGGTGTAAAAGGCGCCCCATCAAAGGGACGCCCTTGCGTACTGCGTACCTTGCCGTAAAAAATCAGGCCTGCACCATCTCGACGTTTACCTTAAACTCGGCCACAACGCCGGTATACAGACGCACCTTGGCATTGTATACGCCGGCGTCCTTGATATCCTTGGTTTCCAGTTCGACCTTTTTCTTGTCGATGGCAGCGCCGGCCAGCTTGCTGAGCTCGGCGGCAACCTCCTTGCCGGTAACCTTGCCGAACAGACGGCCCGAAGCGCCGCCCTTGGTTTTGATGGTAACGGTGTTGCCGTTGATCTTGGCGGCAAGCGCCTTGGCGGCAGCCACATTTTCGGCCTCGTGGAAATCGGCGGCAGCCTCTTTGCTGCGGGCGATGTTCAGCGCGGTGGCATCGGCCACAGCGGCCAGACCGCGGGGGAACAGATAGTTGCGGGCGTAGCCGTCGGACACCTCGCAGATCTCGTCCTTCTTGCCGATGTTCTTTACGTTCTGCTTCAGAATAACTTTCATGGGGATTCCCTCTCTTTGGTTGGATATTGGAAGGCCGCACTGCGGCCATCATGCATACTCTTGGTCATATTATTATACCGCATCCGGGCCGACTGCACAAGGGCGATGGGGCCGAAATGCACAAAACTTGCCCCTAAATACAGCAGCTGCCCTGTCGGCCTGACTGCGGCCGGCAGGGCAGAAATGCTGTTATTTTTTGCTGTTCTGGGCCGCACGATACAAATCGATGGCCGCACAGATGCGCCGATAGGCATCCTCGGCACTGGCGCCGCGCAGCTGGCCGCCGGCCATGGTCTGATGTCCGCCGCCGCCCAGCGCTTCCATAACCACCTGCACATTCATCTCGCCCATGCTGCGGGCACTGATGCTGACGCCGGCGGGGTTTTCCACCGCCACAAAGCTGGCCTGCACCCCTTCGATGGAAAGCAGATCGTTGGCGGCCTGCGGCACCGCCACCTTCATTTCGGGCGGCAATGCCTGCGATACCGAGATGGCACAACCTTTGTAGGTGGTGGCGTTTTCCACCAGAATACACTTGGCCTTGTACTCTTCCAGACTGGTATTGAACAGAGCCTTGACATGCTCGGTCTCTGCACCCCAGCGGCGCAGGTTGGCAGCCGCCTCAAAGGTGCGCACACCGGTGTGCAGTGCAAAGCTGCGGGTGTCCAGCATGATGCCGGCCAGCAGGCCTTCGGCTTCCAGCCGGGTGGGTTTGTCGTCCTTGCCGCCCACATACTGCAGCAGCTCGGTGACCAGTTCGCTGGCCGAAGAGGCATACGGCTCGTGGCAAACCAGAACCGCATCTTCGATAAAGCCTTCGGACTTGCGGTGATGGTCGATGACCACCACGCCGCCGCAGGCATCCATCAGGTCGGTGCTTTCCACCAGAACACGGCGGTATGTATCCACCACGATGCACAAGGTCTTTTTGTTTACAACCTCCAGCGCCTCTTCCGGCTCGATAAAATCATCCTCGCAGCCGCTGTCCACAAGGGCGTCGATCAGGCTTGCCGCCAGGGTAGCCTTGCGGCGCACCGCAATAACGGCAGGTACTTTGCAAATCTTACAAATGCGCAGCACACCCTCGGCCGCACCGATGGCGTCCAGATCGCTGAAGGAGTGGCCCATGATGACCACACTTTCAGCCTGTTTGATCAGTTCCACAAGGGCGCCCGCCACAAGGCGGCTCTTGACTCGGCTGCGCTTTTCCACACCCTGACTGACGCCACCGTAGAAGGTGTAGCCCTCGGGCGTTTTTTCGGCGGCCTGATCGCCGCCGCGGCCCTGCGCCATATCCAGCGCCTGCACCGCCAGCTCCTGACATTCGCCGATGGTTTTGCCGCCGCGGCCAATGCCGATGGACACCGACAGGTTGATGTTTTCGTCCAGTGCGCGGATCTTATCCAGCACCTCATAGCGGCTTTGCGCAAACTTTTTCAGATGGCGCTCTTCCACCACAGCCAGAAAACGGCCGTTGCCGTAGCGGCGCAGCATGCCGGTGGTTTTGCCGATCATATCCTCAAGGATCTTGTTCATCTCTTCCAGCAGGCCGGCACGCTCGCTGTCCTTTAAGGGGCCGAACACATCCTCGTAGCCGTCCACCGCAATCAGCAAACAGCCGGGGCGGCTGGCCGCATATTCAGCGGCGGTGTTCTGCAGGGCAGTTTCTTCGGTAAGATAAACAACACTCAGATTCTGGCCGCCGTCTTCAACGGTGGAAGCAAACACCCGCCAGAAGCCATCGGCCTGCCGCAGCAGCTGGCCTTCTTCCCTGCCGCTGATGCGCAGGTCCAGCCCGGGCAGCACCTTGGCCACGCTGCCCAGCAGGTATTCTTCCCCGTTCAGGATGCGGGCACGGAAGGCCGCATTATACCACAATACTGTTTTGCCCGAAAGCAGCAGCGTCGGTGTGGCAAGCTTTTCCATGGTCAGCTTCATTTTCGAGCTGTCAAAGGTGGAACCATGCAGCCACCGCGCAATGAACGCCCGTAACTGATGAGCAAACACCACCGCCGCTGCCACACAAACGATCAGCAGCACCAGCAGCAGCCACAGCGCCTTTGGCGCCAGAACCGCCACCACCACTGTGTTGACCAGATACAGCGCCGCAAATGCAGCGGTAAACACTTCAAGGGTAAGCCTTGGTTTAAGGGTAAGCCTTGATCTCTTTTTCATACATATGCCTCGTTAAACAGCTTAGCCGTGCGCAGATGTTTTGCGCACGGCCGGTGTGCAGCCAAAAGCCCTTACACCTCCATCAGGATGGGCAGGATCATGGGGCTGCGCTTGGTTTTGCGGTAAATATAGCCGGTCAGCGCTTCCCGCACACGGGTTTTAACACTGGCCCAATCGCGCACACGCTCGCGGCGGCAGCGGTCGAGGGTGTTTTGCACCACCTCGCGGGCGCCTTCCATCAGCTCTTCGTTTTCGCGCACGTATACAAAGCCGCGGCTGACCAGATCGGGGCCGGCCACCACTTCGCCGGTCATGCTGTCCACCGTGGCCACCATGATCACAAGACCGTCTTCCGACAGATGCTTGCGGTCGCGCAGCACCACATTGCCCACGTCGCCCACGCCAAGGCCGTCCACCAGCACCGCATCGGCGGTGACCGGCTCGCCCAGCTGCAGGCTGTCCTTGGAAAGCATTACATGCTCGCCATTTTCGGCGATGACGATATTCTCGGGCGGAATGCCCAGCCCCGCTGCGGTAAGGGCATGGCGCTTGAGCTGCTTGTACTCGCCGTGCACCGGCAGGAAATACCGGGGCTTGGTCAGGGTAAGCATCAGCTTCTGCTCTTCCTGACAGGCGTGGCCCGAAACATGCACGTCGTACATCCGCTCGTAAATCACCTCGGCGCCCAGCAGCAGCAGGCCGTTGACGATCTTGGTCACATTCTTTTCATTGCCGGGGATGGGGGTGGCCGAGATGATGATAAAGTCGCCGGGGCCTACCTTGACATTGCGGTGGCTGTTCATGGCCATGCGGGACAGCGCGCTGAGCGGCTCGCCCTGACTGCCGGTGGTGATCAGCACTACCTGCTCGGGCGGGTACTGACCCAGCTGATCGATGTCGATCAGCACCCCGTCGGGGATGTTCATATAGCCCAGTTCCTGCGCCATGGCAGTGTTGTTGACCATGCTGCGCCCGCTGAAGGCCACCTTGCGGCCTTCTTCCTGCGCAATGTTGATGATCTGCTGCACACGGTACAGGTTGGAAGCAAAGGTGGCAATGATGATGCGCTTGTTGCGCGCCTGCAAAAACAGGTTGTGCAGACTGTTGGCCACCGTCTGTTCGGTAGCGGTAAAGCCGGGGCGCTCGGCATTGGTGGAATCGCTGAGCAGTGCCAGTACTCCCTTGCTTCCGTAGTCGGCCAGGGTGGCCAGATCGGTTACACCGCAGGCCAGCGGGGTGTAGTCGATCTTAAAGTCGCCGGTCTGGATGACCACGCCCGCCGGGCTGTCGATGGCATAGGCCACCGCGTCGGGGATGGAGTGGTTGACATGGATGGGCTCGACCGTAAAGCAGCCCTGTTTGATCTTCTGACGGGGGGTGATATCGATCAGATTGGCTGCTCCGGCCAGGCCAAACTCTTCCAGCTTGTTGCGGATCAACCCGCAGGTCAGCCGGGTGCCGTAGATGGGCAGGTCGGTACCGATGCGCTTGAGCAGATACGGGATACTGCCGATGTGGTCTTCGTGGCCGTGGGTGATGAACAGTGCCTTGATCTTATCCTTGTTTTCTTCCACAAAGGTAAAATCGGGGATGACCAGGTCGATGCCGTACATTTCGCCATCGGGGAAAACCGATCCGCAGTCCACCAGGATCATATCCCCTTCGCATTCGTACAGGGTGATGTTTTTGCCAACTTCACCAAGGCCGCCCAGCGGATAGATGTGAATGGGTACCGCGGGCTGTTCAGCTTTGGGCGCACGGGGCTTGCGGTAATAGGTGCGTCGATTGGGGGTTTTATTCTTTTCTGCCATACATTTCCTCCTGTTTCATTCGTTCGCAAACAGATAATTCGATCTATATTCGTAAAAAAAGATACCAAAACAAGGCTGTCCCCCTTTGTGGGGCAGCCAACATTCGCCGTTTTTGTTTTGCGCGGCCCTGTACGGTTCATCTGCTCAATGCAACCGTGGCCATTATCGGGAATATTCCGGACACCCGCCGCGCCCGGACACGCTTTGATTCAAATTTAGTATATGCTTTTAACGGGGCTTTGTCAATTCAGTATGGGCCGCCAAACCGGCGATATACTCTTGGCAGTGGAGCACAAAAAGGGTATAATAGCAGTTGTTATGATTCTTTTATTACACCGAGGCAGCTATGAAAAAAGTTGAAGTTTACACCGACGGCGCCTGCAGCGGCAACCCCGGCCCGGGCGGCTGGGGGGCAATTCTGCGCTTTCGTGCCGGAGATAAAATCTACGAGCGGGAGTTGAGCGGCGGCGAAGCCGAAACCACCAACAACCGCATGGAGCTGACCGCCTTTATTCAGGCGCTGAGCGCCCTGAAGGAGCCCTGCGAAGTGCGCTTATGCAGCGACAGCCAGTATGTGATCAACGGGCTGGAAAAGGGTTGGGCCAAAGGCTGGCGTGCCCGCGGCTGGAAAAAAGCCGACAAAAGCCCTGCGCTGAACCCCGACCTGTGGGCACAGGCGTTGGAGCTGGAGGCAAAACACAAGCTGACCTATGTATGGATCAAAGGCCATGCCGGCCACCCGGAAAACGAACGGTGTGACCGTTTGGCTGTGGAACAGGCCAAACGCTACGGCGGCAAGCAGGATTGAAAACACCAATATAAAAAGGAGGCGGCAGGGGCACCGGCCCCGCCAAAGTACACCATGGCAGGAGAATTTTTGCCCGGAAACGGGTTTGATACCTACGAAAGTCAGGACAAGGTTCTGGTCGGTATGAGCGGCGGCGTGGATTCCAGCGTAACGGTGGGCATTCTGCGCCAACAGGGCTTCGGCGTTGTGGGCGCAGTGATCCGCTTTTCGCCCGAACATGACGCCGCTGTGGCGGCCGCCAAACAGGCCGCCGAACAGTTGGGCGTGGAGTGCATTGTACTGGACTGCGAGC
>JAFULE010000171.1 GCA_017483235.1 Faecalibacterium sp.
ACGATTATCAAGGTGAAATCAACTCATATTTTTGCAGAACCTTGTCGATCTGTCTCTTTTTATCTTTCGAAAGCTCCCACAAAGGCAAGCGACAGGGGCCGGTTTTCCAGCCGACACGCTGCATAGCGTACTTGATCGGCATGGGGTTTACTTCGCAGAACAGTGCCTTGCACAGCGGCATCAACTCCAGCTGCAGCTTTTTTGCACACGCGGTATCACCGCAGCGCCAGGCGGCACACAACCGGAATACAAGCTCCGGTACAAGGTTGGCGGCAACGCTGATCACACCGTGACCGCCAACCGCCAGGATCGCAAGGATATCGGTATCATTGCCGGCATACAGCGGCAGATCGCAGATACTTTGTAACTCTGCCGCATAAGCAAAGCTGCCGGACGCCTCTTTCAGACCTCGGATCCATTGATTCCGGGCAAGAACCGCAGCCGTTTCTTCCTTCAAAGCAAGACCGGTGCGCGAGGGGATATTATACAGCAAAATCGGCAGCTGCGCCGCATCGGCAATGGTGGTAAAATGCTGAACAAGCCCTTCCTGACTGGTTTTGTTGTAATAAGGGGTAACCAGAAGCAGGGCATCCACCCCGCAGTTTGCTGCGTGAATCGAAAGATCTACCGCATGTGCCGTATCATTCGAACCGGTTCCCGCAATCACCGGTACACGCCCATGGGACACATCGACGGCACGGCGAAACAGTTCCAGGTGCTCCTGTGCCGTTAAGGTGGCGCTTTCTCCGGTAGTACCACATACGATCAGGGCATCGCTGCCACGACAGATCTGATCATCCACAAGACGCTCGAATTCTTCATAATAGACACTTCCGTCCGGGTGCATTGGGGTAACAAGTGCCACGCCCGAACCGTAAAATACCGGCTGCTTCATCCATTCCAGCTCCTTCTCAAAAAAATAAACCCCGGCCTGATTTTTACATCAGACCGGGGTTATTGACACAATCAGAGCGGCAGTTTAGTCCATATAGCCCTTCACTGCCAACAGTTCTGCCAGCAGAACCGCACCGCCGGCAGCGCCGCGCAGGGTGTTATGGCTCATGCAGGTAAACTTGTAATCGAACAGGATATCTTCGCGCAGACGACCGATCGATACAGCCATGCCGTTTTCGATCATGCGATCCAGCTTGGGCTGGGGGCGGTTGTCTTCGCTGTGGTAATGCAAAAACTGCTTGGGAGCGCTGGGCAGGTTCAGCTGCTGGGAGGGGCCGCTGAATTCGGCCCAAGCCTTGAGCATCTGCTCCTGCGTGGGCTTCTTATCAAAGCTGACAAACACCGCGGCGGTGTGACCATCGGTAACCGGCACACGATAGCACTGGGCGGTGATCAAAGGCTTTTCCGCACAGACGATCTGATCGCCTTCCACATGGCCCCACAGCTTCAGAGGCTCTTTCTCACTCTTTTCCTCTTCGCCGCCAATGTAGGGAATCACGTTGTCCACGATCTCGGGCATGGTCTCGAAGGTTTTACCGGCGCCCGAAATGGCCTGATAAGTGCACACCAACACCTTGCTGATGCCAAACTCTTCCTTCAGCGGATGCAGGGCGGGAACATAGCTCTGCAGGCTGCAGTTGGATTTTACCGCCACAAAGCCGCGCTTGGTGCCCAAGCGACGACGCTGCGCGTCAATGATCTCCACATGATCAGCATTGATTTCAGGCACGATCATGGGCACATCGGCGGTAAAGCGATGGGCGCTGTTGTTGGAAACAACCGGGCACTCGGCCTTGGCATAGGCTTCTTCCAAAGCTTTGATCTCATCCTTCTTCATGTTGACGGCGCAGAATACGAAATCCACCTGTGCAGCGATCTCTTCTACCTGGGAAGCATCCTGTACCACCATCTGCTTTACGCTTTCGGGCATAGCGGTTGCCATCGCCCAGCGGCTGCCAACAGCTTCCTCGTAGGTTTTGCCGGCGCTGCGTCCGGATGCGGCCAGAACGGTCAGCTTAAACCAGGGATGATTCTCCAGCAGGGTTACAAAGCGCTGGCCAACCATGCCGGTAGCGCCCACAACGCCTACTTTGTACTGCTCTTTCATAACAAATGCCTCTTTTCTTTTGGTCTTTCAAACTTGCCCCACCCCTGAGGCAATCTCACATCCCGCTTGCAAACTCTCACGCAATACCATATAATAGGGGATGTTCGGATAAAGCTTATATTAGCATTCCGACCCAAATCTGTCAATGATTGCAATCGAAGGAATTTACTGCACATGCTGAAAAAAGATTTTTGGTACGATCTGCCCAAAGAACTGATCGCACAGGAACCGATGGCCCCACGCGATGCCGCCCGTCTGATGGTGATAGACCGCAGCAGCTATAAAATTGAACATCGCATCTTCCGGGATGTACTGGATTACCTGCAGCCCGGCGACCTTTTGGTGGTGAACAATTCCAAGGTTCTGCCCGCCCGCATCATCGGCGTAAAACAGCCCACCGGCGCAGTTTGTGAACTGCTTTTGCTGCGTCAGGTCAAGGGCGACCAGTGGGAGTGTCTGGCAAAGCCCGGCAAGCGGATGCAGCCCGGCACACTGGTGTCGTTTGGCGACGGCAGTCTGACCGCTACGGTGGATGATACCCAGCCCGACGGCAACAAGCTGGTAACCTTCCATTACCAGACCGAAACCCTGTACGAAAAGCTGGATGAGTTCGGCAAAATGCCGCTGCCGCCTTATATCACCAAGCAGCTGGAGGATCAAAGCCAGTACCAGACCGTTTACGCCAAAGAACTGGGAAGCGCAGCCGCCCCCACGGCCGGTCTTCATTTTACCCCCGAGCTGATGGAAGCACTGCGCGGCAAAGGCGTTGGCATTACCGAAGTGACCCTGCATGTTGGTCTTGGTACGTTCCGCCCGGTAAAAGAAGACGAGATCACCGACCACCAGATGCACAGTGAATGGTACAGTATCTCGGAAGAGACCGCCGATCTGATCCACAAGACCAAAGCAGCCGGCCACAGGGTAATTGCAGTGGGCACCACCAGCTGCCGCACACTGGAAGCAGTTGCCAAGCAGTACGGCGAAATTCGCGCCTGCAGCGGCAACACCGAGATCTTTTTGTACCCGGGCGTGGATTTCCACTGCATCGATGGATTGATCACTAATTTCCATCTGCCTGAAAGCACCCTGATCATGCTGGTTTCGGCCTTCTATGGCTACGAAAAAACCATGGCGGCTTACAAAACCGCCGTGGAAGAGGAATACCGCTTTTTCAGCTTTGGCGATGCCATGCTGATCCTGTAAATTGTATTCCGCACCTGTTCTGATATGCCCCGCCGGCACAGGCGGATCGCATAATTTGTAACTCCGCGCCTGTACTGCGCGGGAGAAAGGATGTATCCCAATGCCTTCGCTTACTACCTACAATCTGCTCAAGCAGGAAAAGAATGCCCGCCGCGGCGAATTTCGTACCGTGCACGGCACCGTGCAGACCCCGGCGTTCCAGAACGTAGCCACCTGTGGCGCCATCAAAGGCGGACTTTCGGCCTTTGACCTGAAAGAGGTCGGCGCTCAGGTGATGCTGTGCAACACCTATCATCTGCATCTTCGTCCCGGTGACAAACTGGTCAAGGATATGGGCGGCTTGCATAAATTTACCCGCTGGGATGGCCCCATCCTCACCGACAGCGGCGGATTTCAGGTATTCAGCCTGTCCAAACTGCGCAAGATCAACGAGGAAGGCGTAACTTTCGCCTCGCATCTGGACGGCCACCGTATTTTTATGGGCCCCGAAGAAAGCATGCAGATTCAGGCAAACCTTGGTTCCACCATTGCCATGGCCTTTGACGAATGCGTCGAAAACCCTGCAGCCCACGAATACTCCAAGGCAAGCTGCGAGCGCACCACCCGCTGGCTGGCCCGCTGCAAAGCCGAAATGCAGCGACTGAAGCATGAAGAACTGGCAGTCAACCCGGATCAGTTGCTGTTTGGTATCGGTCAGGGCTGCACCTTTGCCGATCTGCGCGTGGACCACATGAAGCGCATTGCTGACATGGATCTGGATGGCTACGCCATTGGCGGCCTGGCAGTTGGCGAACCTGCCGAGGTAATGTACGAGATGATCAGCGCGGTTGAACCGTTCATGCCCAAGAACAAGGTGCGTTACCTGATGGGCGTCGGCACCCCCGGCAACATCATCGAGGCGGTCTGGCGCGGTGTCGATCTGTTCGACTGTGTCATGCCCAGCCGTAATGCACGCCATGGCCATCTGAACACCTGGAACGGCGTGATCAATATCAAGAACGCCAAGTACGAGCGGGACGAACAGCCCATCGATCCGCAGTGCGGCTGCCCGGCCTGCCGTAACTTCTCCCGTGCATATATCCGCCATCTGTTCAAAGCGGAGGAAATTCTGGGCATGCGGCTTGCGGTAATGCACAATCTGTGGTTCTACAACCACCTGATGACCCGCATCCGTGAAGAGCTGGATAACGGCACCTATGAACAATTCCGCAACACCTACGTGAAACTTCTTGATACCCGAATTTAACAGTTTTTTCTTGCATATCCGTGCATAAGAAGGTATAATAGGTAATATCTATTTGAGAGGAGATTTTCCCGCATGTTTCTTACTAATGCAGCCCAAGGCACTGTCAGCATGGTTGTAACTCTTGTCCTTATGTTGGGCATGATGTACTTCATGATTTACCGTCCCCAGAAGAAGCAGGAGAAGAAGGACGCCGAAATGCGCAGCAATCTGGAAATCGGCGATAAGGTCACCACCATTGGTGGCGTGATCGGCCGTGTTGTTGCCATTGCCGATGATTCCATTCTGCTGGAGACCGGCAAGAACCGTGTGAACATTCGCTTTACCAAGACCGCAATCGGCTCTGTGGAAAAGCTGAATATGGACACCGCTGCTGACAAAAAGTAATTCAGCTGTATAAAACAAACGCCTGCCCGCATAGTATCAAGCGGGGAGGCGTTTATTTTATGTCTGTAAAACGAAAAGCTTTCACTGGAACTGCAGCCATTCTTCGGCCATTATGCATCAGCGTTTTCGCCGGTGCGGCAATTTGCGGCATTACACTTTGTGCATTTGCGTATTTACTGGTCCATCAGCAGTTATCACAGACTCTTCTGGCGCCGTTTTCTACGGCAGCTTTGTGTCTGGGTAGTTTTGCCGCATCCTGGCTTCTGGCAAGGCAGCGCGGCACAGGTGGGCTTGCCTGTGGGCTGATCGGCTTTGCTGTTTCTGCGCTGGGGCTGTGTGTCTGGATTTTATATCATGACGGCAGCCTTACCGACAGTCTTACCATACTGCGCATGGCGCTGCTGGTATTGGTAAACTGCAGCGGTGGCTATTGGGGAATGTTGTACGCTGAAAAACATATACGCCGAAGAGGTTAAAACGGTAACCCCCGGTTGTAAAGCTCTGTACAGGAGCTTTTACAGCCGGGGGATTTATTTTTTGTTATTCGTCAAAGTATATTCTTGCTGATCACCGCATACAGTGCAGCAAAGGGGGACAAGACCGATGTGGATTTATCCAAACAGCAGTCCAATCGCGAACGCAACCACAGCAGAAACCGTGCAAAAGCCCAAGGAAACCGCAGCAAAAATGCATTTTTCTGATGAAGGGGAATTACGGCACCCCACAGCAGAACATGCGGTAAAAGCCGCGCAAACGTCTCCTCGGCATGCGGCACCTGTCACACGAAAAAGAGACACTGTTAGTATACCACGTTACAGCAGCCTGTTTGCAATGCTCTATGCATTGGGGCTAAGCATTTCCGGTGTTTTAGCTGCGGTGTGCAGCCCACAGGAAACTGTGTTCCTGCAGCAATATCTTGCGCTTACCCGGCAGCACTACCAAAACGATGCCTTACCACAGCTGTTTGTACAACTTCTTGTGCAGGCCGTACTGCCCATGATGCTGGTGTATCTGTTCAGTCAATCTGCTTTGGGACAAGTGTTTGCTGCGGTTATCGTGTTGCTGTACGGTATCCATACCGGTCTGATCTCTGTGCTGGGGTTTGTAACCGATGGCCTTCAGGGGCTGGCGTTCTATGCCATTTCTTTGGGGTTGTATTATGCGGCAATTGCCGGCTGCCTGTGTAAAATAAGCTGCTTGGGCGCCGCCGTATCTGCACAGTATTTCCGCTTTGCAGCAAAAGCGCAGACCCCCGAAACCGCGCAGCAATTGCGCCGCACGACCAAACGGTTGAACAAAAACTTCGTATACATGTTGGTTTTATTGGTAATGCTCTGTGTTTTGGTCACGTTGGCATCGATTTTAATCAACAGATTATCGATTTAATTGTCTTCGATTTCTGCAGATTGCTGCGGCATATAGGATACACCGGACAAGGGCGACTTGCTGGTTGCCTGACGCAGCTGCATTTCGTTGATATGGGTGTAGATCTGGGTCGTGGAAACATTTGCATGACCCAGCAGTTCTTTCAGTGCCAGCACATCCACTTCACCGGTCTGATACATCAGGGTGGCAGCTGTATGCCGCAGTTTATGGGGCGAATATCCTTTACCGGAAAGCCCGGCGCTTTGCAGGCAGCGTTCCACGATCTGCTCCACACGGCGCGGAGAAAGGCGCTTTCCGGTTTTTTTACTGATGAACAATGCATCCCGGTCAGTAGGGGAGATGTTCGGCAATGCAGCTCGGGCACGCAGATAATGCAGCAGCGCATCCTGACAGGCCGGCGTGAGATAGGCCATGCGTTCTTTATTGCCTTTACCATGCAGACGGATCAGATCATCCGCAATATCCGAGATATTAATGCGCACAAGTTCGGCCAAACGCATACCGCAATTTAAAAACAAGGTAAGAATGCAGAAGTCACGCTCGTAAAAATCACTTTGTACATTTTTTAACAAAGCAAGGGATTGGTCCGCAGTAAGATATTTGGGCAAAACCTTTTCCGTTTTGGCATTGTCGATGTTAGCGGTAGGGTCGACCGTAATCTGATTGACCACATTCAGCAGATATTTGAAATAACCGCGCAGGGCACTCAGCTTTCGGTTGCGGGTGGTTGCCTTGGTATTTTTCTGCCGCTGCATCATATACAGAAATTCGAAGATATCACCGGAGTTGATCTGACGGATGAAAGCAGTATCAATGATATGCCAGTTAAAGTCCTTGATTTTATCTTCGCTGCACAGGCCACGGCGTACAACGATATACTGGTAAAAATCGCGCAGATCAATATAGTAATTAAAGACTGTTTGAAGAGAGCGGCCTTTAATCACTGCAAGGTAATGCAGATAATCGTTGACCGACTGACACACATCATCATGCATTACATCCAGTTTGGGATGAATGGGGTCAAAATAGGCTGCCATAAAGATAAACCTCCGGTTATAGGTTTTTGTATGGTGTACGGGGTCATTATATCATAAAAACGGCATTTCGTCTCCCCTATATTTCGCTTAATCGGGATTATACGAAATGAACCCTACCGACATTACAATAACTCAATTGCTCCAACTTGTCAAGGGTTTTTTTATTTTTTACTGCTATCCACTACCTTTACCCACACGCATTACCGTTGGGCACTACATCGGCACCCTACGGGCTACCCCCGATGCGGACGTTCTCTATACCGTCAGCTTTTCAACTGATAAAAGCAATGTCACGGCTCGTCGTCATAGGGCGATTGCGTGAAGAACTCTTCAAAGGTCATCTGGCTGCGCTCCGGCTCTGGGTCTGGCTCTGGGTCACGGTGGAAGTGAGCCAACACACTTCCAGCTTTTTCCTTGATGGAGTTAAGCAGCAACACGCAGCGTTCACAGGTACGGTAATAGACAGCAAGTGCCCAATCCTTGAACACGGTACGCGGCGAGAAATCTCGATCTGGGCAAACAGGCAGCACAGCCGGCGGCAGGTCAGGCGCGGCGAAGCTATCAAACAGACCAGCCCATCTGGGAATGAACGTAAATTCCATGGATCCGGGAGCAATGAAAGGCGCGAACTCCAGACTATCCACCAGCGTGGACGGTGCTTCGGCCGAGGGCTGCACGATGGTAAT
>JAFULE010000172.1 GCA_017483235.1 Faecalibacterium sp.
GTTTACCGTTCCGGCCGTTACCTGCCCGGTCTGATGGGTACCCTGTTCTCCTTCGTCGATAAGATCATCTCCTCTCTGGCTCCGATGATCGCTTCTTTCGTCTTTGCTGCTGTCGGTTACGCCGATCGCAACCCCGTCGAAGGCGATCCCGTTACCTGGGAGCTGCGTGTCGGCGTTGCCTTCCTGGCCTTCGGTATGATTATCCTCGGCCTGATTTGCAACATCGTCGCCATGAAGTTCTACCCCCTGACCAAGGAAAAGATGGCCGAGATCCAGGACAAGGTTGCCGCTATCAAGGCCGGTGCCAACGCCTGATCCCCTGCTGTTCATAACCTGATCCCTTAACCCATACGGACACCGGGGAGACCCGGTGTCCGTTTTTTCTCACAGCGGCCGCGCTGCATTTTATTCATCCGAAGGAGTATCCCCTTATGTCTGAAAAGAAAAAACAAAGCTATACGGATTTGACCCACGAGGAAATCGGTCAGCTGGTCAATCTGGAAGCAGAACTCAACGAGTTGGAAGAACAGGCCAACCCCAAGCCCGAGGGCAAGGTGGCACAGCTGCTCAATCGGTTTTTTGACAACACCGGTACCAAGGTGCGAGTGAAAAAAAAGACCTACTGTTGGCTGGCGCTGCTGACCGGTGTTGTGGGCGGCCACCGTTTTTACAGCAAAAAGTGGTATGTGGCGGTGCTGTATCTGCTGACCTGCTGGACCATCTTCCCCGTCATGATGACCATCTGCGATCTGATCATCGCGCTGCCCATGAAGGCGGATGAAGAGGGGTATTTCTTGATCTGAGCGGCCGCGAAAGAGAGGAATCAAAACCTATGTGGGATACCCTGTATGAGATCCTGTTTAACCCCAACCATGAGATGCCTGTTGGAATTTTAATCGGCATTCCCATTGTGGCTGTTTTGTTTAACGCCATTATGCCGCAGTATGCGCGGTTTCGTGTGCAGCAAAAGCAGCGGAACCGGGTGACCGGACGAAAATCCAAAAAATAAGCGTAAAAAGCCGCCGCCCTGTTAACAGAGGCAGCGGCTTTGTTGGTGTTGATTGGATCATCGGTGTTTGTTTAGATCGATCTGGTACTGCCGGGGGCTTACCTCGTACCGGGCTTTGAAGGCGCGGTAGAAATTAGTGTAATCACCAAAGCCGCAGCTCTGGTAAATGCCGGTGGGTGGCTGCCCCTCGGCCAGCAGGCGGCAGGCCTGCTCCAACCGCAGTTGGGTCAAATGCTGGTGTACACTCATGCCGGTGCGGCGGCGAAATACATGGGTCAACTGGCTTTTGCTGATAAAAAACTGGGCGGCAATGGCATCCAGTGTCAGGGGCTTGGTGTAATTTTGCTGCAGATACTGCAGAATTTCGGCGGCCAGCGCGGCATCGCCCCGGACGGGCCGGTGAGGACGGTCGTATAAAAAGCGGTCGGCATAGGGGGCGGGCTGCATGGCGGTGGCTCCTCTGTGGTGTAAATTGCCGGATGCTGACGGATGCATCTCAGATCAATTATAAGAATAACAGAACAGCGGTAAATTTGGGGTTAAGAACAAGCCGAAAAAAGCCCTGTTTCGGTAAAGAAACAGGGCAGAAGGATTTATTCCATTTTTGCGTTTTTGCCCCGGGAATGCAGCAGATACTGCTTGGGGCTCATATGGTATTCGGCTTTGAAAGCCCGGTAAAAATTAGCATAGTCACCAAAGCCGCACTGCTGATACACATCGGTGGGCGAAAGCCCGTCGGCCAGCATCTGGCGGGCGATAATCAGTCGGCGCTGGATGATATAGCGGTACACACTGGTGCCCACATGGCGGTTGAATTCGTGTAACAAGTGATATTTGCTGACAAAGAATTGGGCGGCCAGACTGTCCAGTGTAAGAGGCTCGTGATAATGCTCGTTGATATAGTCCAGTACCTCGGCCACCAGCGGGGCCGAGCGGCTTTCGGGATCAGGGCCGTTGGTCTTGCTGGCACTGATGCGGTTTACTTCCACCAGAAACTCGGTCATCAGGGCAGTCATGGCCAGTTCGCGGGCATAGTTGTTGTTCCGGCTTTCGTCCAGCAGACGGTTCAGCAGCTCGGCTACCCGCTGGCGCTGCTGAGGATTCAGCCGCAAAAGGTTGGTGTGGTTGGGATTGGAAACGTCAAAACAGCGGGTCAGGCTGACAGTATCACTGCCAAATTGTTCGATAAACTGTCGATTCATCCACAGAACGATCCGCTCGTAAGCGCGCTTTTCCGGGGTGATCAGGGGTTGATGCAGTTCCAGTGGGCTGATCAGCAACAGATCGCCGGGCAGCAGGGAATAGGTGCGGCCTTCGATGATGTAGTTGACGTCGCCGTTGAGGAAAAAATAAATCTCGTAAAAATCATGGTGGTGCAGCGCCACCTCGTTGGGGTAAGCGTCGCGGTAATGGTATATTTCCAGCGTTGAGGTGACCATGTGCTGGCGTACGTTGAATTTTTGCACCGTATCGTTTAAATGCACTCCATGCCCCCCTTTTTGATCTGGTTCTTGTTGTTACAATACAACAACAATCGCAAGCTGTCAAGCAAGATGCGCAATGTTTGAATGTGAAAAGCCCCTGCCGGCGGCAAGGGGAATGCTCAGATCGGCAGCTCTTTACCAAATCCGAACACCGCAAGGGCGTGAAGGGCCAGTGAATGGGGGGGCTCGCGGTATTCTTCGGTGCGCCATACGCTGAGCAGGCCCAGTATGGTGCCCAGCACGGCACCGTTCACATAGGGATCGTCAGCGGCATAGGGGAACACCGGCAGCCGACTGCGTTCTTCGGCCGAAAGGTTGGCCGACAGAATGGAAAACACTCTTTTCTGCAGCGACTGCGACAGCTGCATTGTCATGTGACTGTCGAACAGGGCATTCAGATTGTCCCGCTCTTTATAGGCCCATTCAAATAGAACGGTCAGGTTGCGCTCCAGTGTGGACTGCCGCGGCAGCGACGAGATCAGTTGGGTCATCTGCCGGTCAAGGTAATAGCGGATCACATCCACCTTTTCATCGAAATGGCGGTAAAAGGTCACCCGCTCAAGTTCGGCGGCGCGGCACAGCTCGCTGACATTGATGCGGCTGAAATGCTTTTGCTGCATCAGCTGCAGCAAGGCACGGCAGATGCGCTCCTGATTGGCCAGCGCAATGGGATTGGTGTGGTTGGTGTACATTCAAAACCTCGCAGTGTTACACATTCTGAAAAAATGTATCGATCTGCTTCCTATTATACAAAATTAACCCGAAAGGGCAAGAGCACCGACCAAACCCGACAAAATAATGCCCTTGTACAGTCTCGGTGGTCTTTTCATTTTAAGCCGAAGGTGGTACAATAATAACCATCAAAATGCGTCGAAATACGCAGTTCGTTTTTTGGAAGGGAGTTTACTTACCTATGAAAAAGTTTATGGAAGAATTCAAAGCCTTTGCGCTGCGCGGCAATGTGCTGGACATGCCGTCGGCGTTGTGGTTGGCGGCGCATTCAATGCCATCGTCAACAGTCTGGTCAAGGATATTATCAACCCCGCCATCGGTCTGTTCTTCAACACCGACCTGAGCAACCTGAACTGGCAGGTCATCGAAGCCGTTGTAGACGCAGAAGGCAACGTTGTAACCGCTGGCGTGGCCATCGGCTTTGGCTCGTTTGCCAGCGCCATCATCAACTTCCTGATCACCGCTTTCAGCCTGTTTGTGGTCATCAAGGTGGCCAACAAGGCTGCGTCCCTTCGCAAGAAGGAAGAGGAGGCCCCCGCTGCCCCGGCCGAGCCTACCGAAAAGGAATGCCCCTACTGCCTGAGCAAGATCGCCATCAAGGCCACCCGCTGCCCCCACTGCACCTCTGTGCTGGAAGAGTAAAAAACAGCCCAAGCCCCGCTGCACTGCCGCAGCGGGGCTTTTTGCGGCTCTGTGTGGGTAAAACTGCATAAAATCGTGTTGAAGCAACCGTAAAATTGTGGTAAGATGGTCATAACAATAACCTGTGAGGTGCGGTTTTATGAGCATTCAGTACATTCTTTCGCTGGATCAGGGAACCACCAGTTCCCGTGCGATCCTGTTTGATGATCAGCAGAACATCCATGCAGTGCAGCAGCGTGAATTTACCCAGATCTACCCCAAAGAGGGTTGGGTCGAGCACGATCCCATGGAGATCTGGTCCAGCCAGCTGGGCGTGATGAACGAGGTGGTGGCCCGCAGCGGCGTGGACCCCCACGACATCAAGGCCATTGGCATCACCAACCAGCGCGAAACCACCATCGTGTGGGATAAAGAAACCGGCCGCCCCATCTACAATGCCATTGTGTGGCAATGCCGCCGCACCGCCGGCATCATCGATGAGCTGTGCAGCCGGCCCGGTATGGCCGATTACATCAAGCAGACCACTGGCCTGCAGCCGGATGCCTATTTCTCCGGCAGCAAGATCAAGTGGATTCTGGACCATGTGGAAGGTGCCCGCCAGCGTGCCGAAAAGGGCGAGTTGCTGTTTGGCACGGTGGACACCTGGCTGGTGTGGAAACTGACCGGCGGCAAGGTGCATGTTACCGACCGCACCAACGCCAGCCGCACCATGCTGTATAACATCCAGACCTTGGAATGGGATGAAACGCTGCTGCAGGCACTGGATATCCCCAAGGCCATGCTGCCCCGCGTGGCCGACTCCAGCGAGGTGTACGGCTACACCTCCATCGGCGGGGTCGAGGTGCCGGTGGCCGGCATTGCGGGTGACCAGCAGGCGGCGTTGTTTGGACAGGGATGTTTTGGCGCCGGCGAAGCCAAAAACACCTACGGCACCGGCTGCTTTTTGCTGATGAACACCGGCGAGCAGCTTTGCCGCAGCCAGAATGGTCTGGTCACCACCATTGCGGTCAGCCTGAACGGCAAGGTGCAGTATGCGCTGGAGGGCAGTGTGTTTGTGGGCGGCGCGGTCATTCAGTGGATCCGCGACGAGCTGCGCATCATTCAGGAAAGCCCCGATGCCGAATACTACGCCCAGCGCGTGAAGGACAACGGCGGTGTGTACATTGTGCCTGCATTCACCGGTCTGGGCGCCCCGTACTGGGATATGTACGCCCGCGGCGCCATTGTGGGCATTACCCGCGGCACCACCCGGAATCACATCATCCGCGCTGCGCAGGAAAGCATCGCCTATCAGAGCGCCGATCTGGTAGCTGCCATGGAAAAGGACACCGGCATGAAGCTGGCCAGTCTGAAGGTAGACGGCGGCGCTTCCCGCGACCGTTTCCTGATGCAGTTCCAGTCCGACATTCTGGACTGTGTGGTGCGCCGCCCGGTCATCCGCGAGACCACTGCACTGGGCGCCGCCTATCTGGCGGGCCTTGCCGTGGGTGTCTGGAAAGACACCGATGAGATCCGCCAGCTGTGGAGCTGTGATTTCAGCTTCGAGCCCAGAATGGACGCCGCCGAGCGCGACAAGCTGATGCGCGGCTGGCACAAGGCTGTGGGCCGCAGCATGGACTGGGCCGAGCGAAGCTGAACCGCTTTTACCGGATAACACAAAAAAGGAAGCCCTCGACTTGAAGTGA
>JAFULE010000173.1 GCA_017483235.1 Faecalibacterium sp.
ATCCGGCGCATTTTTTTGCAAAAAGTCCCGCCGCTGACGCAGCGGCGGGACTTTTACTGATTCAGAATTTTTTACAAATCGCGGGTGACGATCCAGTCCACACCGGTGTCACAGACGTTCTCAATCACGACCTGACCGATGCTTACCGGGCTTTGCAGCCGAAGCGAACGGATGGTTTCCATCACCGCAAAAATCTTCTTTTTGGGCACAGGGCCGTTGGTGCGCACCGGGCAGCAGGGATACGCTGCACCGTCAATGCCAACCACACTGGTCAATACACGGGTAGGATTGATCAGCTCATTGCGGCCATACTCCACACCGCGGGCGCAGCCGTTGCCGGTGACGGCATAGCCATTTTCTTCGTCTACGCGCAGGTGGCAGCCTTTGGGGCAAACAATGCAAATCAGTTCTTTCATAGCATTTACACCTCCTGCGGGACGACCGAAACCTTGATCTCGCCGCCGCTTACCTTTTCCAGCAGAACAGCGGGCACAGCGATGTGCTCCATTTCACCGGGGGCCATGTGCTCGCGCTTATACTTGCACAGTACAGTATCGCCATCGGTGACTGTGATCAGCCGGTCGCTCATAATCGCGTTGACACGGAACGAAATATCCACCGTTTTACCGGCATTGCCGGTGCGGATGCGCTGAGGCACGGTATAGGTAACATGATCGCCGTTCACTACTGCGATCTCCTTGCCGCCATTGGCAGCCTTGCCGGCAGCATACTCAGCCGCGGCCTTACCGGCGCGCTGACTTTCGGCGGTGACAAAGTCGACCAGATCATGCACATGCACCACGTTGCCGCAGCTGAACACGCCCGGCTCCTCGGTTTCCATATTCTCATACACCACAGCGCCCTTGGTACGGCCATCCATAGCGATGCCGGCCTTGCGGGTCAGCTCGTTTTCGGGGATCAGACCAACACTGAGCAGCACGGTATCGCAGTCAAAGACCATTTCGGTGCCGGGGATGGGCTTGCGGTCGGGGCCGACCTTGGCCACAGTCACCTTCTCGACACGATTGAGGCCTTCGATATTGGTGATGGTGTGGGACAGGTACAACGGAATGTCATAGTCCTGCAGGCACTGCACGATGTTGCGGTTCAGACCGCCCGAATAAGGCATCAGTTCGACACAGGCCAGAACCTTGGCGCCTTCCAGCGTCATACGGCGGGCCATGATCAGACCGATATCGCCCGAGCCAAGGATGACCACACGGCGGCCAACCATCCAGCCTTCAATGTTCAGGTAACGCTGAGCCGTACCAGCCGTGTAAATGCCAGAGGGACGGTCGCCCGGAATGGCAACCGCACCACGGGTGCGCTCGCGGCAGCCCATGGCCAGAACAACTGCCTTGCCCTCGATCTGGATCAAACCATATTCGGCCGAACAAGCGGTAACGGTGTGGCCGTCCAGAGAAAGCACCATGGTGTCCAGCATGATCTCAACACCGCAGTCCTTTGCCATCTTAATAAAGCGGGCAGCGTATTCGGGGCCGCTGAGCTCTTCCTTGAAGTAATGCAGGCCAAAGCCGTTATGAATGCACTGGTTCAGAATACCGCCGGCCGACTTGTCACGCTCGACCACAAGGACCTTTTCCGCACCGTTTTCCTTTGCAGCACAGGCAGCCGCCAGACCGGCAGGGCCGCCGCCTACAACGACAACGTCATATTCATACTTCATATGCGGCTTCCTCCTTGATTGCAGAGGTGATGATGTAGGTGCCCTGCTCGTCTATCAGGATGTCGCGGGGGCTTACACCAAGTTCGCGGGCCAGAATTTCGTGTACACGGGGGCCGCAGAAGCCGCCCTGGCAGCGGCCCATGCCGGCATTGCAGCGGCGCTTGATGGCGTCGATGGTGGTAGGCGCGATGGGACGATGGATCGCTTCCACGATCTCGCCTTCGGTAATGGTCTCGCAGCGGCAGATCACACGGCCGTAGCGGGGATCCTTGGCAATGAGAGCACGCTTATCCTCGTCGGACAGTTCACGGAACTTGATCCGTTTACGGCTGTCCACATACTCGGCCTTGGGTTTGAACTCAACGCCCAGACCACGCAGGATCACCTCTGCCTCTTCGGCAATGGCCGGGGCACTGGACAAACCGGGCGACTTGATGCCGGCCAGATTGATAAAGCCCGGGCAGATGGGCGATTCGCCGATGACAAAGTCGGGAATCTGGGTGTTGGGGCGCACGCCGGCATACTCGTGGATGACTTCGCGGAAATCCAGAGCAGGTACCGAGCGATGACCTTCATGCTTCAGAGTTTCCAGCGTTGCAGGATCGGTGCCCACATGGTCACCATCCGGCACTTCGTAGCAGTCGGGGCCGATCAGCACGTTGCCGTGCACGGTGGGGGTAACGCAGACACCCTTGAAGCCATGCTCGTCGGGACACGGGAAGATGACCGAATGTACCTTGTGACCTTCGCACTTATCCAGAATGTAGTACTGGCCGGCAAAGTTGGTCTGATACAGGTCATTGCCGCCTACCAGCTGGTACACCTGCGCGGACCAGCCGCCGCCGGCGTTGATCACATGCTTTGCTTCGTAAACACCGGAAGCGGTGGTGACCACAAAGTGATCGTCCTTCTTCTCGATGGCGGTAACCTTGCTGTTCAGCTTGATATCCACACCGTTGCGCACAGCAGTTTCTGCCATGGCGATGCAGTATTCCCACGGGTTTACGATTGCAGACTCGGGGGCATACAGTGCCGCCTTGACGGCAGGGTTCAAACCCGGCTCCAGACGCAGGGCTTCGTCGTGGTCAACGATGCGCACACCGGGCACGCCGTTGGCAATGCCGCGCTGGTACAGCTCCTGAATGTAATTCAGCTCATGCTCGCTGTCGTAAGCAATGATGAAGGTGGGCATCTGGATGCGTTCCACATCCAGCTTTTCACAGATCTCTTTGGCCAGCTGGATGCCGCGCAGATTCAGCCGGGCTTCCATGCTGCCGGGCGGGCAGTCAAAGCCTGCGTGCAGAATCGCCGTGTTGGCTTTGGTGCAGCCGTTGGCCACGTCGTTGTAGCGTTCACATACGCACACCGACAGATCATACTTGGAAAGGTGGTATGCGGTTGCGGCACCAACGATGCCGCAGCCGACGATCAATACATCATACATCGTCTTCCCTCCTTTACCACCACTTGATCTGGTCGGTAACATACTGACGCACCTTGATGAACTTAGGCGAAGTTACATCACGCGGGCGGGGCAGGTCTACCTTCAGATCTTCCTTGATGGTGGTGGGCTTGTTGGACAGGATCAGGATACGCTCGGCCAGATACACGGCCTCTTCGATATTGTGGGTGATGAACACGACGGTTGCGCCGGTTTCTTTCCACAAACGAAGCACTTCGTCTTCCAGATAGAAGCGCAGCTTGATGTCCATCTGGCCGTAGGGCTCATCCATCAGCAGCAGGTCGGGGTTCATGGCAAAAGCACGACCGATGATGATACGCTGTTCGGTCGAAACCGACAGCTGATGCGGATAGGAATTGCGGAAATCTTCCAGACCCATCAGCTTGATGATGTTTTCGACGCGTTCGTCGATCTCTTTCTTGGGCAGCTTTTTCAGCTCCAGACCAAAACGCAGGTTCTGCTCAACGGTCTTCCAGGGCAATGCCGAAGGCTCCTGGAACACGAAGGCCAGATTGTGCTTTTTGGGATCGGCACTTTCGCCGTCGATGAACAGATCGCCCTTGGTGGGCATGTAAATACGGGTAAGCAGGTTCAGGAAGGTGGTCTTGCCACAGCCGGTAGGACCAACGATGCAGATGAACTCGCCCTTTTTGATGTTAAAGGAGATATCGTTCAGCACATGAAGGTCGCCGAAGTATTTGGTCAGATTTTTTACCTGAACCTTATATTCTTTATCACTCATCACTATTCCTCCGTGTGCTTACAGGGCCAGGTCGGTATTTTCCGAGATCTCCTTACGCAGCCGCAGGAACTCCGGATCGATGGTGTCGCGCGGGCGCGGCAGGTTTACATCGTAAACCGCCTTGACCTTTGCCGGGCAGTTGGTCAGCAGAACGATACGGTCGGCCAGATACACAGCTTCTTCGATGTTGTTGGTAACAAAGATGACCGTACGTTTTTCGGTCTGCCAGATACGCTGCACTTCTTCTTCCATCGCGTAGCGGGTCTGGGCATCCAGTGCACCGAAGGGTTCGTCCATCAGCAGGATCTCGGGGTTGTTGGTATACGCGCGGGCAATGGATACACGCTGCTTCATACCACCGGACAGTGCATCCGGATAGCTCTTTTCAAAGCCCTGCAGGCCCACCAGATTGATGTACTTCTGGGCTACAGCGCGGCGCTCGGCTTTGGGCACGCCCTTGAGCTTGAGGCCAAACTCGACGTTTTCCATAACGGTCTTCCAGGGCATCAGAGCACGCTTCTGGAACACCATGCCGATACGCTCGTCGCTGCCGTCGATCTCTTCGCCGTCCAGCAGAATGCGGCCGTCCACCGGCTTTTCAATGCCGGCAATCATGTTCAGCAGAACCGTTTTGCCGCAGCGGCCGGGGCCAAGAATGACCAGAAACTCGTTGTCCTTCACGTCCAGCGATACATCCACCGCGGCGTCGAACACACGGTTATTGGTAATAAAGCTCTGGGAGATATTCTCCAGTCTCAGCTTGATTTTTTCACCGTCCATGGGCACACGATCCTTTCTAAGAATTGAATCAAGATGGCAAGCAGATAGCCCACCACGCCGATGCAGACC
>JAFULE010000174.1 GCA_017483235.1 Faecalibacterium sp.
AAAAAAGGCCCCCGCCGGTTGGCAGGGGCCTTTCGAGTGTAAATTAGTTCAGGATGGTCAGCTCGGTATCGGGATCGAAGATGTGCAGCTTGCTCTCGTTCAAAGCCAGGGTGACCTTGTCGCCGCTCTTGGCCTTGGAGGTGGGGTCAACACGGGCGATGACCTTCTGGCCCTTGTACTGCAGGTACAGGTAGATCTCGGCGCCCATCATTTCGCTGACTTCAACCTCAGCGGTGATCTGAGAGTCGGGATGCTTGGCCATGAAGTCAGGCTCGTCGTCCAGATGCTCGGGACGGATGCCCATCTTGATCTGCTTGCCGACGTAAGCGTCCAGGCAGCCGTCAGCGGTCTTGGCCTTGGGAACGGGGATCACGTCGCCGCCCAGGTCAACAGCAAACTGATCGCCGTTCTTGACGATGGTGCCGTTCAGGAAGTTCATCTGGGGGCTGCCGATGAAGCCGGCAACGAACATGTTGCAGGGACCATCGTACAGGTTCTGCGGGGTGTCGACCTGCTGAACGATACCGTCCTTCATAACGACGATACGGTCGCCCATGGTCATAGCCTCGGTCTGGTCGTGGGTAACGTAGATGAAGGTGGTAGCCAGCTTCTTGTGCAGCTTGATGATCTCGGTACGCATGCTGGTACGCAGCTTGGCGTCCAAGTTGGACAGGGGCTCGTCCAGCAGGAAGACGGCCGGGTTACGAACCATGGCGCGGCCCAGAGCAACACGCTGACGCTGACCACCGGACAGAGCCTTGGGCTTGCGGTCCAGCAGGTGCTCGATCTCCAGGATCTTGGCAGCCTCGTGCACGCGCTTGTCGATCTCATCCTTCGGGGTCTTGCGCAGTTCCAGACCGAAAGCGATGTTCTTGTAAACGGTCATGTGGGGGTACAGAGCGTAGCTCTGGAACACCATGGCGATGTCACGATCCTTCGGGGGAACGTCGTTGATCAGACGACCGCCGATGTACATTTCGCCCTTGCTGATCTCTTCCAGACCGGCGATCATACGCAGGGTGGTGGACTTGCCGCAGCCCGAGGGGCCGACGAAGATGATAAATTCCTTATCGGCGATTTCCAGGTTGAAATCGGTGACCGAAGGAGCGGTGGCGCCGGGGTAGATCTTGTAGATGTGCTGGCAGCTAATAGAAGCCATAACCTTTGTCCTCCAAAAAATAATAAATTTCAAACAGTCACTTGACTGCTCGTTTTGTCGTTGGTACTATAATAACAGATAATATTCGAACATGAAATAGCATTTTATTGATTTGGAGTGTCGATTATTGATTTACGATTTTCAGCAGATCGCCGCCCTTGGCGAGGTGCGTGATCTGACCTTTTCCGGCCCGGCTGAACTGGTCGGTCAGGGGCTGTGGGCAGCTGTGGTTTCCCGCGGCAGCTGCACGACACAGGGCAATCTTGCCTGCCAGCCTGGCGCCATTCTGTTGGGGCAAGGCAGCCTTACCCTGAACGCCGACACCCCCTGCCACATTCTGGCGGCCCGGCTGTGCGGCAGCGCCGCCGTGGCCTTTGCTGCGGCCCTGCCTGCCGAATATTACCCGGTGCGGGGCGAAACCTGCCCCGCCGCTGCCGAGCTTTTGGAAGAGCTGCGGCTGGTGGCACAGCAGACCGATGCCTCGGCCCGGGCCAAAAGCCAGCTGGTGTTTGCCCTGCTGTGCGAGCTTTCGGATGCGGATGCCGAGCAGGCTCCCCTTCCCCCGCTGGTGGCCGAGGCGGTCAACCACATCCGCCACAACTACGCCGGTCTGTATGGTGTGGAAGAGCTGAGCGAATATCTGGGCGTATCCAAAAGCCATCTGGTGCGGGCCTTTGGGGCGGCCATGGGGGTATCGCCGGGCAAATACCTGACCGGGGTACGCATTGAAGCTGCCAAGCGGCTGCTGCTGCACCGGGAATACAGCCTTGAGATCGTGGCCAGCCTGTGCGGCTTTTCGGGGGCCAACTACCTATGCCGGGTGTTCAAAAAAGAAACCGGCCTGTCCCCTGCCGCATGGCGCAGCATGGCCGCCAGCCAGACCGGTGTGGGCCTTTCGGCCGAGCAGGCCCTACGCGAGCAGCAGCTGTATGTATAAACCGGGGCGTTTGCCCCACCCCGCCGGGTTTACTTTTGGGGCTGTTCTTATTATAATAAAACCAAACAACAGTGCTCCGGCCAGCTGTGCCGCCGGAAGAGGGAGTTTAGTATGACATTAAGAAGCATTCTGGTGCTGGTGCTGCTGATTGCGGTATTCAGCTTTCTGATCTGGTGGATCGCCCAGCAGGGCGGCTGGCAGGGCGGCTGCGGCGGCGACTGCAAAAACTGCGGCTCCAAGTGCGACACCCCCAAGCCCGAGGATTGCAGCGGCAACTGCGCTGCCTGCGAAAGCAAGTGCGGGGCAGCCAAACCCGAAGCCGACGGCAAACAGTAAACAAACAGAAACACAGCCCCGGCTGATGCGGCGCATGCATCGGCCGGGGCTGTGTTTTTACCCGTAGGGGTCGTACCAGTCGTATTCGATCTGGGCGTCCATCTGCTGCTGCAAAAGCGCTCTGGCTGCCTCCAGCTGGGGCAGGCCGGGGCGATGCTCGCTGAGCAGGGCAGAAAGCAATGCGGAAAGGTCGCCGTCAAACACGGTGTCCAGCCGTTCGCGGGCGGTATACACCCGGTAGGCCCGCAGAGTGATTTTAGGCAGGTAGACAGTGCCTCCGGGGCGCTTTTCTTTCTGCAGCCAGCCCTTTTGCTCCAGCCGTGTCAGCAGGGTAAGCCGGGTGGTGGATGCCCAGCCGGTATGCACAAGCTCTTTGGCAATGGCCGCACCGGTGGCCGGCGGGGTGCAGCGCCACACCGCCAGCATGACCTGTTCTTCGGCCGGCGAGAGCATTTTCAGCGAATTGGGCAAGCCGTACATAAAAACGTCCTCCTTGGGGATGCAATAGTCGCAATTTTTCCCGAAATAATAAGCTCTACATTTGTAGTATAACACTCTATCTCCCCAGATGCAAGATGCCGCACGCAACTAAAAAAGTGGCCAAATCCCTGTGTTTTTTCATTTTTACTACATTTGTAGAAGATTTTGTCCCCAATCGACGTACATTTGTCCACTATGGCCTATCGCGGCGGTTTGCAGCGGCATATCTTTGTGCAAACCACCACTGGCAAACCGGGTGTAGGTTTGGATATAATACCTTCATCAGCTTCAGCCAAGTGAAGCAATCGGCCCCGCCTCAACGGCAGGCGGCCACCAGCAAAGAGAGGGATTTGATTATGGCACGAGTATACAACTTCAGCGCAGGCCCCAGCATGCTGCCCGAGGCCGTTTTGAAAAAGGCACAGGCCGAACTTCTGGAATATGGCGCCAGCGGCCAGAGCGTAATGGAGATGAGCCACCGTTCCAAGTGGTTTGACGATATCATCAAAGAGACCGAAGCCGCCCTGCGCCGGGTGATGAACATCCCCGACAATTACAAGGTGGGCTTCTTTCAGGGTGGTGCCACCCAGCAGTTTGCCATGGTGCCGCTGAACTTTATGACCACCGGCAAGGCCGATTACATTGTCAGCGGCAACTTCTCGAATCTGGCCGCTAAAGAGGCTGCCAAGTTCGGGCAGGTGAACATCATCGGCAACTCGAAAGATAAAAACTTCACCTACATCCCCGACGTGAAGGCTCTGCCCTACACCCCCGACGCCAGCTACATTCACATTTGCCAGACCAACACCAACTTCGGCACCCAGTGTGCCGAGATCCCGCAGGTGGAGGGTGTGCCGCTTGTAGCCGATATGAGCTCGATGATCCTGTCCAAGCCGGTGGATGTTTCCAAGTATGGCTGCATCTACTTCGGTGTGCAGAAGAACGTCGCCCCTGCCGGCATGGCCATCGCCATCATCCGCGAGGATCTGCTGGGCAAGGCAGCCGCCAATGTGCCCACCATGATGAACTACACCGCCATTCTGGATAAGGACAGCATGTACAACACGCCCCCCTGCTGGTGCATCTACATGACCGGCCTTGTGCTGAACTGGCTGGAAAACGAGGTGGGCGGCCTTGCGGCCATGCAGCAGATCAACGAGGCCAAAGCCAAGGTGCTGTACGATTATCTGGACGGGCAGGAATTCTTTACCAACCCCGTGGAAAAGCCGTTCCGCAGCACCATGAACGTGACCTTTACCAGCCCCAACGCCGATTTGGACAAAAAGTTCTGTGCCGAGGCTGCTGCCGCCGGCTTCGTCAACCTGAAGGGCCACCGGCTGGTGGGCGGCATGCGTGCTTCCATTTACAACGCCATGCCCGCCGAAGGCGTGGATCAGCTGGTGCAGTTTATGGAAGACTTCCGCAAGGCAAACGCCTGAGAGAACGCTTGAATAGGAGAACCTGTTATGTTTACCATTAAAACCCTGAACGCCATTTCCCCCGAAGGCATTGCCAAGCTGCCCAAAAACCAGTTTGAGGTGGGCGTCAACACCGAAGATCCCGATGGCATTCTGGTGCGCAGCGCCGATATGCTGAACATGGAGTTCAAACCCAACCTGCTGGCCATTGCCCGCGCCGGCGCCGGCGTAAATAACATTCCGCTGGACCGCTGCAGCGAGCAGGGCATTGTGGTGTTCAACACCCCCGGTGCCAACGCCAATGCAGTGGCCGAGCTGGTGACCGGCATGCTGATCGCCGGCAGCCGCAACGTGGCCGCCGCCGCCCAGTGGACCCAGGGCCTGACCGGCGATCCTGCCATTGCCAAAACGGTGGAACAGGGCAAAAAGCAGTTTGTGGGCGGTGAAATCAAGGATAAGGTGCTGGGCGTGATCGGTCTGGGCGCCATCGGTGCCAAGGTAGCCAATAACGCTATCCATCTGGGCATGGAGGTCTACGGCTACGACCCCTATATCTCGGTGGATGCCGCTTGGAGCCTGAGCCGCTCGGTGCAGCATTGCGTCAACCTGAACGATATGCTGTCCAAGTGCGACTACCTGACCCTGCACATGCCTTACCTGCCCACCACCAAGGACACCATCAACGCCCACACTCTGGCCCTGTGCAAGGATGGCGTCAAGATTCTGAACTACGCCCGCGGCGAGCTGGTGAATCAGGAAGCCCTGATCGAAGCGCTGGAGACCGGCAAGGTGGGCGCTTACATGACCGACTTCCCCAACGAGGCACTGCTGGGCCGCCCCAACGTCATCTGCACCCCGCATTTGGGCGCTTCCACCCCCGAAGCCGAGGACAACTGCGCCGTGATGGCTGCCAAGGAGATCCGCGATTACCTGAAGAACGGCAACATCACCCATTCGGTGAATATGCCCGAGGTTTCCAGCCCGCGCGCCGGCGGCAAGCGCATCTGCATCATCCACAAAAACGAGCCGGGCATGATCAGCCAGATCACAGCGCTGACCACCGAAGCCGGCCTGAACATTGAAAACATGGTGAACAAAAGCAAGAAAAACATGGCCTACACCATGCTGGACGCCACCGGCCCCATCGATTCGGGCCTGAGCAAAAAGCTGTCGGCCATTCCCGCTGTGATTCGGGTACGCGTTCTGTAAAACACATTCACTGCCCCTCTTCGGCCCCGGTGCATCGCCTGTGTGGTGTGCCGGGGCCTTTTTGCGCTTACAGGCTGGCCGATGTCTGAGGCATGCAGTATAATGAAGAAAATTTTAGTTTTTTCAATTTGACCTGCAAGATCTCCCCCGTTTGGGTGTCTTTATGGATAAGAGCAGCCGCAGACCACAACGAAAGAGGAGGACACCATGACCGACAGCGAGATCATCCGGCTGTACTGGCAGCGCAGTGAACCGGCGATTACCGCCAGCCGCGAACAATACGGCAGCTACTGTCACACCATTGCATGGAATATTCTTGGCAATGCACAGGACAGCGAAGAATGCGTCAGTGATACATGGCTGCAGGCGTGGAACACCATTCCACCGCACTATCCGCGGCGGCTGGCGGCCTTTCTGGGGCGCATCACACGCAATCTTGCACTGAACCGGGTTCGGGACGCCGGCACCGAAAAGCGGGGCGGCGGACAGGCTGCGCTGGCACTGGCCGAGCTGGAGGAGTGCGTGCCTGCGACAGAAAACGTGGCGCAAACTGTAGAGGATGCCGAGATTCTCCGGGTGCTGGAGCGTTTTCTGCGCACACAGCCGGAGCAAAAGCGGAACATCTTTATTCGACGGTACTGGTACATGACCCCGGTTCGGCAGCTGGCTGCCGATTATCGGATGAGCGAAAGCAAAGCTGCCGCCCTGCTGCACCGGATGCGAATGCAGCTGCGGGCTGAACTGGAACGGGAGGGCATTGCACTATGAGCGAGAAAAGCATGCGGCTTGCACAAGTACTGGGCGGTATCGATGAACAACTGGTCGCTGACGCCCTGCAGAACAGCAGGGCAGCGGCAGGGCAGCCGCGGCGTAAATACGCAATGCTGGCAGCCTGTGTCTGTCTTTTGAGCGCCGCCATACTGGTTTGGAGCGGCGGTGACCGGGGCGAGCGGTGGTTCCCGGTGGAACGCCTGGAGCTGGACGGTTTGTTTGGCGAACAGTCTGCTTCCAGTTCCACTGCCACCGCCCCCATTCCACAATGGGACGAACGCAGTCTGGTGGATCAATATCCCAGCATCGACAACGACTGGACCCGCACCGGCGCGGTTCTGCCCGCCGATGTGATTGGCACATACCGGAAAACCATAACCCTGACCGGCTATGACGATTACCACCCGGAGGCAGAACACACCATTCGGGCCGAGCTGTACGATGTCATTGGCTTGTCGCCCGACTGTGTACTGGCGCTGCGGTACGAGAGCACCGATGAATACTACTGCTTTGTCAGCCATTCCTACCGGCCCGAAACTCTGGGGCAGCTGTGGCAGGATCTGAACCTGAGCGAGCAGGCACAGTTCAGCACCGCCCACTACGACTACCAGAAGGTCTATGGTCTGCACGCCAACGTGACCCTGACCGGCGTAACCACCGAGCTGGTGCACAGGCAGCTGGTCGCCCCCTGTGGAGATGCTGTTAACACCCACAGCGATACCATGTGGCTGCAGCTGCCTGCCGCCGACGAGATCGACCTGCGGATCGATCTTCCTCTGCTGGGCATCCGAAACATGGGGCTTCGCATTCGGGAAGACGGCTATCTGACCACCAATCTGCTTGCCACCGGCAAGACCTTTTTCATTGGGCCGGAGCGGGCACAGACCTTCATCACCGGTTTGAAAGAAACCCTGGAGGGCAGCGAGGTGCTGTACCCCTATCAGGAAATCTCACCTCAGAACGCAGGCGAAGACGAATGGGGCGGCGATGCTTCAGTGCCGCCCGCCGAATAACACAGACAAATGGCCCCCGGCCTGCAGCGATGCAGACCGGGGGCCGCTGTTTTGTTGATTCAGTTGCCGTCGTTGTAGAAGATCTGGGCCAGGGGGCTGTCCTGACTGAGGATCAGAGTGTTGCCGCCGCCGGCAAGGCTGGCTTTGGCAGCGTCCAGCGCACGCACGTAGTTGTAGAACTCGGCCTTGGAGGGGTCTGCATAGGCATCGGACAGGATGCGCATATACTCCGCTTCGCCTTCAGCGATCCGTTTTTCGGCTTCGGCCTCAGCCTCGCTGATGGTAATCTCCACCTCTTTGTCCGTTTCACTTCGGATCATCTGGGCTTCGCTTTCGCCTTCGGCAGTGTAGCCGGCGGCAATGTTTTCGCGCTCACTGATCATGCGCTGGTATACGGCCGACTTGTTGTCGTCGGGCAGATCCAAATGCTTGGTTTCCACCGCCACCAGCAGAATGCCGTACTGATCCAGACTGGTGCCCACCGCGCTGCGGATATCGGCGGCCAGTTCGCCGTCGCGCCCGCTGATGACCTCGGTCTGAGTGCGGGAGGAGATGACATTCTTCATGGCGTTGTACACGATGGTGGACAGGCGACTTTCGGCATTGGACACCGACCCGTTCAGGCTTTGGATGAACTTTTGCGGATCGTCAATGCGCCACAGCGCAAAACTGTCTGCCACCATGGTCTTTTTATCCTGGGTGATGACATCCGAAATGGGCAGGTCATACAGCAGCAGGGTGTTGGGCAAAGTTTCGGTGGTTTGCACAATGGGCAGCTTGAAGCTGACACCCGGGGTGGAATGGATCTGCACCACCTTGCCGAACTGGCGCACTACGGTGTATTCATTCTGATGGGTAACCACCATGCAGTTGCTGACCACCGCCAGCACAATCGCCAGCACTGCGATCAGAACCGGCAGGCCGATAAAGCGTTTCTTTTCCATGGTCACAGCCTCCCTTCCTTAGTTTGCGGCGGCAAGCTTACTGCCGCCCAGATCGGGGGTGAGCACATTCAGGGTCTTCCCGCTGTCGTCCACAATGATCACCTTCAGGTTGGGCAGCAGCTGCTCCATGGTTTCGTAGTACATGCGCTGCTTGGTGATCAGCGGGTAGCGGGCATATTCCTGATACATCGAATTGAAGCGGGCCACCTGACCCTCGGCCTCGTTGATACGGCTCTGCTTTTCGGCTTCGGCCTTCTGCAGGATCTGGTCAGCCTGTGCCTTGGCAGCGGGGATCTGCTCGGAACGGTACTTGTTGGCGGTGTTCACCGCAGTTTCGGCCCCCTGCTTGGCAGTTTCCACCTCTTTGAAGGCAGCCAGAACTTCGGCCGTGGGGGGCTCGGCGTCCTGAATGGTGATATTCACCAGCTGCAGGCCCACATCCTCGGCGGTGAGGCGGTTCATAATTTTTTCCTTGATCTCGGTCTGGATCTGGCCCTTGCCGGTGGTGATGATCTCGTCCACCGGGTACAGGCCAATGGTATCGCGGATGTAGCTTTGGGCCAGCGTTTTGAGGATCAGCTCGGGCTGGCGGGAATTGTACAGGTATGCCGCCGGATCGGTGACCCGATACTCGACAAAGAAGTCCACGTTGACAAAGTTGTAATCTGAGGTGATCATCAGGCTTTCGTCGCTGACAAACTCGCCGGTGTTCTGATCATAGCCCAGCGCAAAGCCGTGGATGGTCATATCCACCTTTTTTACCTGCTGTACAAAGGGAACCTTGAAATGCAGGCCGCTGGTGGTAACGGTGCTGGGCACACCAAAGGTGATGACCACCGCGTTTTCCTGCTCGCTGATGGTGTAAAAGGAATTAAACGCCACCACCAGTGCCAGCACCACGGCGGCCGCAATGCCTGCACCGATGCCCAGCCCCTTACGAACGCGGGGCGGCGGCGTGCTGCTGCCGGTCGGGCCGGTGGCATACACCACATTGGGGTCATCGCCTGGGCGGCGGCCCATGCCAAATCTGCCAAACTTCATATCCTACCTCCTGCTTGTTTTACGTTGCGGGGCTGTGCCCCTGTGCGGTTTGCTTTGGTTTTATCTTACACCCTCCCCCAAGGGGAAGGTCAATCAATCCGTTAATTATTTAACACTTTATTTACATCTGGGTTCAGCCTTCGCTTTTCTTTGTAAAAACGCCGCAGGGCTGCTGTGCCGCAAGGGTACGGTACAGGCCTTGCGGCGCATTTTGTTCAGTTCAGACCCAGCGCTGCAGCGTATTCCAGCAAAAGCTCCCGTTCGTGGAAGGGGGTCTTTTCGCCCATACGGTCGCGGTAGGCCTCGTGTCCTTTGCCGATCACTGCGATCAGATCACCGTCCTGCGCGTGATCCACCGCGTAGTGCAGAGCATCCAGTCGGTCGGGAATTTCCACATAGTCGGCATCGGGGTTACCCTTTGCCATTCCCACCTTGATATCAGCAAGGATATCTTCCACCGCCTCAAAGCGGTTGTTGTCTTCGGTCAGGATGCAGAAATCTGCCATACGGGCGCAGATCTCGCCCATGCCGTAGCGGCGCAGCTTGGAACGATTGCCGCCGCAGCCAAACACCACCACCAGCCGTTTCGGGTCGTATTCCCGCAGGGTGGTCAGAAGGCTTTCGGTGGACACCTCGTTGTGGGCGTAGTCCAGCAGGATGGTAAACCGACTGCTGACCGGCACCAGCTCGACCCGGCCCTTGACAGTGCAGTTGGCAAGGCCGGTTTGGATTACTTCATCCGGCAGACCCAAAACCCGGCCCACCCCCACCGCGGCCAGTGCGTTGTACACGCTGAACCGGCCGGGCATGTTCACCCGCACATCCAGCGGACAGCTGCCCGCCACATGGAAGGCAACGCCCAGAAAATCGTGGGTGCGCAGCAGATGTTCCTCCACCGCACGGTAGTCGGCCTGTGCGGTGCGGCCGTAACTGACCAGCTTGCAGGTGTGCCCCTGCAGCAGCGCCGGGGCATTTTCGTCGTCGATGTTTACCACGCCCACTGTGCAGCGGCGGAACAGCTGGGCTTTCCAATCGCGGTATTCCTCAAAGCTGGCATGCTCGCCGGGGCCGATGTGGTCGGGCGAAAGATTAGTGAATACCCCCACATCAAAGTGGATGCCCGCCACGCGGTCCATCATCACACCCTGACTGGACACCTCCATCAGGGCGGTGTCACAGCCGGCATCCACAAATTCCCGGAAGGTTTTCTGTAGCTCATAGCTTTCGGGGGTGGTGTTAACAGTGGGGCGGTGCTGCCCGGCAAAATAGATGCCGTTGGTGCCGATCATACCCACCTTGCGGCCTGCGGCTTCCAGCACGGTTTTCAGCATGTGGGTGGTGGTGGTTTTGCCCTTGGTGCCGGTCACTCCGATCACGGTCATCTGTTTGGCAGGGCAGCCAAAATAGTTCGCACTGGCCAGTGCCATGGCATGCCGGGTGCTGGCCACCTTAACCACCGTGACCTGCGCACTTGTGGGCAGAGTTACCTCGTGCTGCACCAGCAGCACTGCTGCCCCTTTGGCTACACAGTCGGCGGCAAAATCGTGGCTGTCGCGCTGGGTGCCCACAATGCAGACAAACAGCGAGCCGGGGGTTACCTTGCGGCTGTCGTAGAAAATATCGGTGACGGGGGTATCAAGGCTGCCCGAAAGCAGGGTGTAGTCCACACCTTGCAGCAGCTGTTGTACTGTCATCATCAAAAACTCCCCTTTTGGTACAAATCATTCCTTTTTGATCGCAGGCGGCACGGTCGGGGCATTGCTTGGGGCGGGGGTAGCCTGCGGCTGGTCGGCATCCAGCGCAGCCTGTTGGCTGGGCAGCATTGGCGTGCCCTGCCGGAACACTGGCTGAATGGTGCCGTCGGAACGGATATAGCTGCAGTCCAGATCACCGATATCGGTGGCCGAACAGCCGTCGCCATTTTTGTTCAGCACAATGTAGGCGGCAAGCTGCAGCTTATAATCCAATTCGTTCAGGGTGCCCAGATGGACGCAGATACGGTTGTCGAACAAAAATGCGGTTTCTTCGGGGTTTGCAATGTCAACGGCCGAAACCTGATCCAGCATGCCATAGGTTTCCAGCCCTGTCAGCAATGTCTGCAGCGATTCGCGCACATTCACCACCGGGCTGCTTTGAACCGGCTGGGATAAGGCAGGATCGGTGATCAGTGAGGCGACCTCATCCTTCAGCACCAGTGTGGTTCCGGGGGTGCTTGCCACCGCGTCGGCATACAACATGGTAAGGCCCGCAGGCTGCTCGGCAGCCAGTTCCATCACCTTCAAGCTGCGGCTGAGCACCAGCCAACCGGTGTCGGTCTGCAGGCTGTAGGTGCCGGCAGCAGGAGTTACACAGATCTCAACCGTGTTGGGGTAGCGCCGGCGCAGCTCGATCTGCTCGAGCAGCGGCAGGGCCAGATCCATCTGCTGTTCCCTTTGCTCGATGTTAAAGCTGAACAGATTATCGCCCGGCTGCACCCCCAGTGCTGCAGCGATCTGTTGGGTGCTGTAGGGGCCGGTGTCCAGCGGGACGGCCGGTGTGGGAGTGGGGACAGTTTCGGTGGAAGTTCCATCACCTTCGGGCACCGCTTCGGTGCCGGACTGCGCCCCCTCTTCCGGCTGAGCAATCACAGAATCAGCCTGCCCTTCCGGTATAGGGGTTGGCGCTGCAGTGGCCACCGGCGTAACCGGAATGACATTGGTCTGGTTGATTGCCACCAGCTCGCTGCTGCCGTTGGGGTTACTGACCACAATGTCAGTTACCTTGAACAGAAAGCTTACACTGAACAGCGCGCCGGCCGTAATGGCCAGCAGTACAAACAGCACCGCCAGCATGCGGCGGCGCCGGGCGCGGCGGCGCAGCTCTTTTTTGGTAATGCGGCGGCGGCCCCGTTGGGGCTGGGCCTGCTGCGGGGCAGGGGTACGGCCATCGTCCTGATCGTACAGGGGGGCATGGTCGGTATATGCGGTCTGACGCGGCGGCGGAGCCTGCTGCGGCCGCTGCCGGGTCTGGGCATTCATGCGGTGCGGGTCGTGCTGACGGCGCACATTGGCCGTCTGCTGCTTGTGGCGGCGCGCACGGTTGTTGCGGTCCATAGGGCTCCTCCTTTCGCGGTAGTATGCGGGGGGTTACGGCTCGTTCAGCAGGTTGGCCAATCGGCTGACAATCCGCTCCAGACTGTCGTCCACAGCCTGGGTGCGGGCCATACGGCCCATTTCGGCCAGCTTGCCGGGCTGAGCCAGCAGTTTTTCTACTGTTTTTACCAGCACTTCGCCGGTCAGATCCTTTTCTTCGATCACCACGGCAGCGCCGGCCTTCTGCAGTTCCAGCGCATTATAGTATTGATGGTTTTCGGCCACATTGGGGCTGGGGATCAGCACCGCGGCCCGGCCTGCGGCCGAAAGCTCGGCCAGCGTAAGGGCACCGGCGCGGCTGATGACCAGATCGGCCGCCGAAAGAAGCTGAGGCATATTGTCGATGTACTGCTTTACCACCAGATTTTCGCCGGGGGCAAAGCCTTTTTCGGTCTGCAGGGTTTGGAACAATTCCACGCCATACTGGCCGGTAGCGTGCAGATGCAGCACCTTTTGGCCGGTTTTCTGCTCCCATGCGCACAGGTCAGCCACCACCTCGTTGATGCGGCGGGCACCCAGACTGCCGCCAAAGGACAGGATGACGGTGCGGTCGCCTGCGCCAAGGGCAGCACGGTTTTCGGCGCGGTTTCGGGCAGCCAGCAGCACCTCGGGCCGCACCGGATTGCCCACCACGAGGGTCTTATCGGGGGCACCCAGTTTTTCTTTGGCGGCTTCCACAGCGGCAAACACCACGTCCACGTCAGGGGCCAGCAGCTTGTTGGTCACACCGGGGAAGGCGTTCTGCTCATGAATGGCGGTTTTGATGCCCATTCTGGCAGCGCAGCGCACCACCGGGCCGGACACATAACCGCCGCAGCCGATCACCAGATCGGGCTGCAATTCCTTCATCATGGCACGGCACTTGGGGCCGGACAGGGCCAGATTGTACAGGGTGACCAGATTGCGCTTGATATTCTGCACACTGATGCGGCGCTGGAAGCCGGTGATCTCGATGTGGTGGAAGGGATAACCCGCCTTGCCCACCAGACCAAATTCCATGCCGCCCTTGCGGCCCGCAAAATGGATGTCGGCATGGGGATAGCGCGCCTTCAGCGCACCGGCAATGGCAAGAGCCGGGTTGATGTGGCCGGCCGTACCGCCGGCAGCAATCAGAATGGTCATAGCACAATTCCTCCCAAAAGATGTTACGGGGCCAGCCGCACCTGCGGCTGGTTCTGGGCCGCTTCGGCAGCGGCACGACGCTCGGCACGGGCCTTGCGGCCGGCGCGGGCGATGGAAAGCAGAATACCCATTTCGCCCAGAAGCATCAGCAGGCTGGTGCCGCCCGACGAAAAGAAGGGCAACGAGATGCCGGTGTTGGGCAAGGTGTTGGTGACAACACCGATGTTGAAGAACACCTGCCATGCGATCTGGGCCGTGATGCCCAGCGCCACCAGACTGCCGTACAGATCGGCCGCTTCAAAGGCCACATACAGGCACTGGCCGATCAGCAGCACAAACAGAATGATCACCATCAGCGCGCCCATAAAGCCCAGCTCTTCGCAGATCACACTGAAGATAAAGTCGTTGACGCATTCGGGCAGCCACAGCTGTTTTTCCATGCTGTTGCCCAGCCCCACGCCGGTAAGCCCGCCCGAACCAATGGCGTACAGGCTTTGCTTGGTCTGCCAGGGCATCAGGTCCAGATCCCAGGTCCAGCCGTCCAGACGATCACCGACGTAAGAGATCAGCTTGCCCAGAAAATCCGAGGCAAAGCCGTACAGCACACCGGCCAGCGCAGCCACACTGCCCACCAGAATGGGGATCCATTTACCGCCGCTGCCGCCCAGCAGCATGACCGTGCCCACAATGGCACAGATGATAACGGTACCGGAAAGGTGCGGTTCCAGAAGCATCAGGGGCACCACCGGAATAAGCGGAAGCAGCGGGTAAATGATGCCGTATTTGAAGGTGCGCCGCTTGGTGCGGTACACGCACATGATGTTGGCGGTCATCAGGGCCATTTCGAACTTTACGATCTCGGATACCTGAACGGTAGGCAGGTATTTGAGGGGGGCAACGTTCCAGTGCAGCCAGCGGCGGCAGCCGTTGATGGGCTCACAGGTAAGCACCAGAAGCAGAAGCAGCACACTGAAAAAGTATACGATGTTGGTCCAGCGGCGCACCCAGTGATAATCGACCCGCGAGGCCACCAGCATGACCGCCGTACCGGCCACTGCATAAAGCACCTGCTCCTTGATATAGAAATAACTGTCGCCGCCCTTGGTCAAATAGGCGGTGGTATAGCTGGCGCTGAACAGCATAATCAAGCCGAACACCAGAATGATGCCCAGATTGATCAAAAGCGGCAGCGGCAGGGTGCCGGGGTCTTTGGTAAACATGCGGTACCGTACCCGGCGGCGCATCTGGCCGTTGGCTTCCATTGCCATGGCAACGCCCTCCTTTGTGTAAAAATCTTGTTGGGGCCGCTCAGCTTACCCGCACAAACAGCAGGGTCAGCAGCATACACACCACGGCTGCCGCGCTGTAAACCGCGCAAAGTCTGGTTTCGCTCCAGCCGCTGAGTAGAACGTGGTGGTGCAGTGGGCTTGTTTTAAACAACGGCCTGCCCCGCAGCCGCGCATACACCAGCTGCAGCAGCACCGAGCCGCCCTCGGCCAGCACCACCGCCGCCAGCAGCGGCAGCAGCCCCGGCCAGCCGATGCACCACGCCCATGCGGCGGCCATGCCGCCCACAAAGGCGCCGCCCACCCGGCCGGCCCGCAGTTTTGCAGGGTAAAAATTTAACAGTACAAATGCCAGCAGCGCCCCTGCCGTTGCCGCAGGAGTGATGGTGAGCCGGAAATAGTCCATGGCACCGAACACAGCAATAAACCC
>JAFULE010000175.1 GCA_017483235.1 Faecalibacterium sp.
GATATCCATGGAAACCATTTTTTGTCCGGCCAACGCAGAGGGCATTGCCCATGCTGCCCGGCTTTTGCAGCAGGGGCAGGTATTTGCCCTGCCCACCGAAACGGTGTACGGCATTGCAGCCGACGCCCGCAATGGCGCTGCGGTAAAAAAGATCTTCGAGGCCAAAGGCCGCCCGCAGGATAACCCCTTGATCGTGCATATTGCCGACCTTTCCATGTTGGAAGGTCTGGTGGCACAGGTGCCCGAGCGTGCCCTGCTGCTGGCCCATGCCTTCTGGCCGGGCCCCCTGACCGTCATCATGCCCCGCGGCCCGCAGGTGGCCGACGAATGCTGTGCCGGGCTGGACACGGTGGGCATTCGCATGCCCAGCCATCCGGTGGCGCAGGCGGTCATCCGGCAAAGCGGCTGTGCCTTTGCGGCCCCCTCGGCCAACCTTTCGGGCAGCCCCAGCCCCACCACCGCCCGGGACGTGCTGGCTGATATGAACGGCCGCCTGCCCCTGATTCTGGACGGCGGCGACTGCGACGTGGGGGTAGAATCCACCGTGATCACGGTGGTGGGCGAAAAGCCCATGCTGCTGCGCCCGGGCCATATCACATTGGAACAGCTGGAGGCTGCACTGGGTGAAGAGGTGGTGCTGTCCCACGCGATCATGGAAAAACTGGCCGAGGGCGAGGCGGCTGCCAGCCCCGGCATGAAATACAAGCACTATGCCCCCAAGGCCAACATCACCATTCTGGAGGGCAGCTTTACCGCCTTCAAGGCCTATGTGGATGCCCATGCCCACGAAAACCCGGCCTGCCTGTGCTTTACCGGCGAGGAAGAAGCGCTGGGGGTGCCCTGTGTGGCCTACGGCAGAGAAGGGGACGGTGACGATCAGGCAAAGCATCTGTTCCGCAGCCTGCGTGCACTGGACGAACAGGGTGACCGGGTGGTGTATGCGCGCTGCCCCCAGAAGGACGGCGTTGCCATGGCGGTGTACAATCGGCTGGTGCGCGCCGCGGGGTTCCGGGTGGTGCAGCTATGATCACATTAGGCATCACAGGCCGCTCGGGCTGCGGCAAGTCCACCGTGACCGGGGTGTTTTCGGCCCATGGCATTGCAGTGGCCGACGGCGATCAGATCAGCCGGCAGGTTCTTCTGCCCGGCTCGCCCTGCCTTGCGCAGCTGGCGCAGCAGTTCGGCAGCGATATTCTGCAGCCGGACGGCAGCCTGAACCGCCGTCTGCTGGCCGACCGAGCCTTTAAAACTCCTGAGGGCACCGCTGCCCTTACCGCTATTACCCATCCCGAAATTCTGCACCGATTCCGCCTGCAAAAGCAGGCCGCACAGGCAGGCGGCGCACGGCTGTTCATTCTGGACGGTGCCACCATCGTGGATACCCCTTTTGAGGCCGAGTGCGACCGGCTGCTGGTAATCACCGCACCCTTCGAGCAAAGCGTGCAGCGGATCTGCGCCCGCGACGGCATTGCACCTGAAATGGCCCGCCGCCGGCTGAATGCCCAGATGCCGCAGCAAACCCTGCAGGCAAAGGCGGATTATCTGTTGGTGAATGATACCACTCCGCAGGCGCTGCGCGATAAGGCGGAACAGCTTTACATTACGATCATGGAGGAAGCGAATGCCCTCTGCCCGCAAGAGCAATAAAAAACGATACAAACAGTTTGGCCGAAAAACCAGACGCGAGCGCCAGCGGCGCAGGCTGCTGATGCTGATCGTTGCGGCGATCTTTCTGGTCATTCTCGGTTCGGCTGTTAAACAGCAGGTGCAGCAGCTGCTGTACCCCCGCAAATACCAGTGGGAAATTGAAACCTGGGCCAATGAATACGGGGTGGACCCGCTGCTGATCGAGGCCTTTGTCGAAACCGAAAGCGGCTTTGACCCCAACGCGCAGTCCGAGGTGGGGGCTCGCGGCCTGATGCAGATCACCGAAGAAACCTTTGAGTGGATTAAAAGCAAAATTGCCCCGCAGGAGCCGCTGACCTTCGACGATCTGTACGACCCCGAAGTGAACATCCGGTTTGGCGCCTATTATGTGGCCGAATGCATGAAACGGTACAGCGGCGATGTTTCCACTACGGCAGCCGCCTACCACAGTGGCTGGGGTACGGTGGATCGGCTGCTGAAAAAAGCCGATTTCAGCACCGACGGCAGGGTGCTGCAGGAATTCCCTTATACCCAGATGGCAAACTATGTGTACAAAATCAACCGCAGCTACAAAACCTATCTGCAGTTGTATGGCCCCGAAGCCCAATGACACACAAACAACTCCCCCGCGCGGCAGAACAACCTGCCGCGCGGGGGAGTTTTCTTTCCTGATTTATCCAAGCGTGTGCATGACAACGTCGGCCCAAAGGCCGCCTTCCGCACAAAAGGTGATGCCCTCGGCCTGCGCCGGGGTGTCCAGCAAACAGCTCATGGTGCGCTGCCCATGGTTGATAAACAGCTCGGCGCTGTCGGTGTCCAGAATCAGCCGCAGGGTCAATGCACCATCTTCGGGGCAGACCGTTACCGCGCAATCGTGCGGCCCATTACGGCGGCAGCCACTGTGGCTGCGGTCAAATTCCAGTCTCTGCTGCGCCGCTCGATAGGTGATCTGGGTGAAATATTGCTCATTTTGGGCAAAACGCAGCACAAAACAGCTGCACGCAGGGCTTTCGGCCAGCCGCAGGGTCACATGCAGGTCGATGCAGCGGCCACGGATGTCTTGTAAAGTGATTTTGCTGTTCGGAATAAAGGCTCCGGTGTGGCAGACGGTATTCTGCCACAGGGCTTCCAGCTCCTGTACCGGGTTTTGGTACAGCCGTCCGTTTTGCACTTTCAGCTGGCGGGGCAGGGTCATCCGCCCAAACCAGGGGGCAGTGCGGGGGGCGCTGTCGCAGCTTTCCCAGCTTTCCAGCCAGCTGATCAGAATGCGCCGGCCATCCGGGGCCAGAGTAGTCTGTGGGGCATAGAATTCCAGCCCATGGTCCAGCCGCTGTGCAGCCTGCGGAGTAAATCGGGCGGCGGCAGGGTCATAACAGCCCAGCAGAGCCATGGTGTTTTTGCCCGCTTTAAATTCACCGGCGGCGTCCGGCTGCATCTCCATGGGGCTTACCACCAGCACCTGCGTGTCATCCAGTGCAAAAAAATCGGGGCATTCCCACATGCCGCCCAGCTGCCCGTTGCTGGCGGCCAGCACGGTGCAAAATTGCCAGTGCAGGCCGTCCTCGCTTTCAAACAACAGTGCGCTGCCCCGATTTTGCGGGTGGTCACTCACGGCCACGCAGTGGTACAGTCCGTTTTCCTGCCAGACCTTGGGGTCGCGGAAATCGTGGGCGCTGTATCCTTTGGGCAGCAGACCGGCATCGATGACCGGGTTACCGCTCTGTTTTTCAAAATCCATTCCATTGCCGATGGCCACGCACTGGGCCTGCAGATCCGGCCCGCCGGCCGGGTCAGGGCGCACCCCGGTGTATACAAGCAACAGCTGTCCGTCCGGCATGGGCGTTGCCCCGCCCGAAAAGCAACCATTCTGGTCTGCCGGGGTGTCGGGGGCCAGTGCAGCAGGAAAATACTGCCAGTGCAGCAGATCGCTGCTTACCGCATGGCCCCAGTGCATCGGCCCCCACACCCGGTCGTAGGGGTAATACTGGTAAAACAGATGATACTGACCTTTGTAGTAACAAAAACCGTTGGTGTCGTTCATCCAGCCTATCTGCGGGGTCAGGTGGAACAGCGGCCGCTGCGAAGTGGTGATCTGTGCGGCGTGTTCCTGTTCGTATTGCCGGGCTTTTTGCAGCAGGGAAGAAGTGTGATTCATTGTGGTTTCTCCCGATTTTTTGTGGAAAATAACAGCTTGCGTCAGAGGTAAGCTTGCTTAGGTTTTTCCGGCAGGGGATTCTGCAGCAGGGTAAACTGCTTTTTTCTGCTTTCCAGCACCCCTTCGCGGCGCAGCTTGCTAATCTCGGCCGAAAGCCCGCTGCGCTCCACCTCCAGATAATCGGCCAGCTCCTGCCGGTCAAAGGGGATCTGAAAGCTGTTGCTTCCGGCCTGCTTTGCCTGCTGCAGCAAAAAGGTCATCAGCTTTTCGCGGGTGGTGCGCTTGGCGGTCACCTCGGCCTTTTGGTGGAACAGAATGTTTTTCACCGCCAGTGCCTGCATCAGATTGAAGATCAGCTGCTGATGAAAACCACAGGCGCTGCTGCAGGGGCGTACCAGTCGCTGGTATTCCAGCAGCATCACCTCGCTGTTCTCAGCGGCGATCACCATCACCGGCAGGGCAGCCAGCCCGGCGCAGGCAAAGGCTTCGCCCAAAATCTGCCCCGGGCTGATGTGGGAGAGAATGGTGCGGTTGCCGTAATAATCGATCTGAACGATCTGGGCAGAGCCGGAAAGCAGAACCCCGATATATTTTGCTGGATTTCCTTCGGCAAGAATGGTATACTTCTTTTCGAATAGGATCACTTTGGCCCCCAGACAGTGCAAAAGGGCCGGCAGATCGCCGGTGTCGACCTGCTGAAACAGCGCGCAGCGCTGCAAAACCGGAAAAAATTGTTCCATCTTTTCTCCAAATGTTGAAATTTCAACAGACTTGCTGAGCTCAGTATAGTATACTCAGCTCACAAAAGCAAGGAGGACACAAACAATGCTGCGAAAGATCATTAAAATTGACCGGGATAAATGCAACGGCTGCGGTGCCTGTGCGGCGGCCTGTCACGAGGGTGCCATCGAAATGCAGGGCGGCAAAGCTGTGCTGACCCGCGAAGATTACTGCGACGGTCTGGGCGATTGCCTGCCGGCCTGCCCCACTGGGGCCATCACCTTTGAAATGCGCGAAGCCCCTGCCTATGACGAGGCCGCTGTCAAGCGTGCTCAGCAGGCCAAGGCTGCTGCCAAGCTGCCCTGCGGCTGCCCCGGCAGTCAGGCGAAGGCCCTGCATCGGCCGGCAGTCTCTGCGGCTGCCCCCGCTGCGGCTCAGACCAGCCAGTTGGCCCAGTGGCCCTGCCAGATCAAGCTGGTGCCGGTCAATGCCCCGTACTTTGAAGGTGCTAATCTGCTGATCGCTGCCGACTGCACCGCCTATGCCTACGCCAATTTCCATCAGGATTTTATCCGCAACCACATCACCCTGATCGGCTGCCCCAAGCTGGACGAAGGGGACTATGCCGAAAAGCTTACCCGTATCATTGCCGAAAACAACATCAAAAGTGTCAGAATTGTCCGTATGGAGGTGCCCTGCTGCGGCGGGCTGGAAAATGCCGTCAAGCGTGCCCTGCAGGCCAGCGGTAAATTTATCCCCTGGCAGGTGGTCACCATCAGCACCGACGGGCGGATTCTGGACTGATAAAAAACGGAGGAAGTTCCCATGCACGTAAATAAGGATATCCGCTATGTCGGTGTCAACGACCATCAGATCGACCTGTTCGAAGGGCAGTACATCGTGCCCAACGGCATGGCCTACAACTCGTACCTCATTCTGGACGAGAAGGTTGCCGTTATGGACTCGGTGGATGCAAACTTTGGCGAGGAATGGCTGAATAATCTGCGCGCCGAGCTGAACGGCCGCACCCCCGATTATCTGGTGGTGCAGCACATGGAGCCGGACCATTCGGCCAACATCATGCAGTTTGCGGCGGCCTGGCCGCAGGCAAAGGTAGTGGCTTCGGCTGCAGCCTTTACCATGATGAAAAACTTTTTCGGCACCGATCTGGCCGACCGCCGTGTGGTGGTAAAGGAAGGCGACACCCTTTCTCTGGGGCGTCATCAGCTGCATTTTGTTGCGGCCCCCATGGTGCACTGGCCCGAGGTCATCTTCACCTACGACAGCACCGATAAGGTGTTGTTCTCGGCCGACGCCTTCGGCAAGTTTGGCGCACTGGATGTGGAAGAGGAGTGGGCCTGCGAAGCCCGCCGCTACTACATCGGCATCGTTGGCAAATACGGTGCACAGGTGCAGGCTGTGCTGAAAAAGGCCGCTGCACTGGATATCCAAACCATCTGCCCGCTGCATGGCCCGGTTCTGACCGAAAATCTGGGCTACTACCTGAACCTGTACGACATCTGGTCGTCCTACCGTCCCGAGGAAGAGGGCGTGATGATCGCCTACACCTCCATCTACGGCAACACCCAAAAGGCTGCCGAGCAGCTGGCGCAGATGCTGAAGGCCGGCGGCTGCCCCAAAGTGGTGCTGAACGATCTGGCCCGCTGCGATATGGCCGAAGCAGTCGAAGATGCTTTCCGCTACAGCAAGCTGGTGCTGGCCACCACCACCTACAACGGCGACATCTTCCCCTTTATGAAGGAGTTTATCCATCACCTTACCGAGCGCAACTACTCCAACCGCACCGTTGGCCTGATCGAAAACGGAAGCTGGGCCCCGCAGGCAGTGCGCATCATGAAAGGTATGCTGGAAAAAAGCAAAAATCTTACCTTTGCCGAACCCTCGGTGCGCATCATGTCGGCCCTGAACGCTGACAGCGAAGCACAGCTGAATGCTTTGGCTGATGCCCTGTGCCGCTAAAATTCATCATCCGTAAAAGCCGCTGCAGACGCTCGTCTGCAGCGGCTTTTCTCTTGCCCGTGCGATGGCAGGATGATATACTATACATAACTATATTCGTTTGATTTGCCGCAAGGCAAACAGGGGAGGAGTCTGTATGAATGATATCCTTTTTCTGCAAAAGATTCTGCCGTTTATGAAGCAGTATGTCACCCTTCAAACCGCCGATCAGTCGATGGACGGTTTTCTGGTGAATTATGATATGAACCGCCGTATGCTGGTGGTAATGGGCATGCAGGGCCAGCAGGAGATCCCGGCGCAGATGGTGCGTGCTGTCAGCCTGATGGGCAACACTGTGGTGTTTGATGAGCTGGAGCAGCCGCAAGCGGAGCCAGCACCGCCTGCCGTTCCGGCCCCGGCTGAAACGGTACCTGTGCGCTCTGCCGTACCGACCAAGGAGGAAAATAAAAACAACGCTTTTGTGCGCGCGCTGCTGGCCGATGATCTGAACGCTGCTGCCGCCACCGAAGCGCAGCCCGGCGCGCTGGCGGGCATGGGCTATTCCCAGCAGGAGTGTCAGCAGATCCATACTGCGCTGTATGCCGAGGATTTGCCCCGCGGCCTTGCCCCGGCACAGGTGGGGGATCGCTTGATGAAGGTGCAGGGCGGCCGCGACGAGCTGCCCCTGATCTACTGGAAAAAGGCTCTGCCGGAAACCCTGCCGCAGATGGTGCAGTATTATTTTGCTGCACAAAACTGGAATGAAATTGCCGCACTGGGCAAGGCGTATCCCAACCGGATGAGTGCCGCCGAAGGGCTTGTGCACCCTTGGGCAGCAGCGCTGGCCCAAACCGACCGGCAGGCGCTGCTGGCCCTTGCACTGGAAAGCCCTGCCGTGCTGCACGACCCGGCTTTGTATCCGGCCCTGAACGAAGCAGCAGTTCAGTATGGCGTCGAAACAGATCAGCAGCTGATCTGTGCCGTTGCCCGTGTGGTGGCCGCGTATCCCGATGAAACACAGCTGACCGACTATGAAACAAGCATTTTGAATGCCGACGGTGACGCATTGCAGCAGTACCGCACCGAGCAGGGAACTGCTATGCTGCAGGCTCAGGGTTATACCGAAGAGCAGGCTGCATATATTGCGGGGCAGCTGCAGCGGCTTCCCACCGCCCTTGCCACCGGCAATGTGGGGCGGCGGTTTGGTTCGCTGCAGGGCAACATCCATTTCTTAAGCGAAAAATACCTGTGGCGCACCCTGACCGAAAGCCCCAAAAAGGTGCTGCCGGCCATGTTCTCTATTCTGGGCCCCAAGGTTACCCCGGCCACCGCACTGCTGAATGGTCAGCCGGTCTGCAGCCGCGACCCCGAATTGCAGCATCTGTATCGTACAGTGGTGCTGCCTCAGCTGGATCAGTACGATGAAAAAAAGCGGCTCAGCCTTTTGTATCTTGATAGTCTGATGCGCTGCGGCCAGAACGAACAGGCACTGGCCTGCGCCGAAATGTGCTGCGAAAATTCCAACGATCCGGAACTGCTGCAGCGGGTGGTGGAGCTTGCCGAAAGTACCGACCCGGTGCGTTACCGTCAGTTGATCCAGAACTGCCGCCGTCAGGCTTCCAACGCCCGCCCCAATGAGTTTGAGCAGATGCTTCTTCAGATGGACCGGCGGGTGATGGACTACATCAACCAGCCCGAACGTCTGGAGGCCATGGGCTACCAGAAAACCAAGGTGCAAAGCATCTGTTCCAGGCTGGCCCAGACCAACAAATACCCCACCGGCAACGATGCCTATAGCCAGTATCAGCGGCTGTATTTCATTCAGGAAAACACCAACTATCTTGCCGAGCGGTATCTGCGCCGGGCCATCGGCCAGTGTAGCGCTCCGGCCGAACGTGCCCGTATGCAGGGCAATCTGTTTACCTTGCTGTGCCGCGACGGACGATACGAAGAGGCGGCAGACTATCTGCCCTCGGAACAGGAGATCGAAGCCAATCTGCGGTTGACCAACCTGTTTGCGGTGCTGCGTACCCTGTACGCCACCGGTCAGTACGAAAAATATCTGCAGTTGTACAATCGCCGTGCACAGGTGGTGGCCGACCCGCTCAAGGCGTTGCCGGTGCTGGATGTACTGCAGGCGGCCGGCGCTATGCTGGCCTGCGGCCATACCCCCGATCTGAACGCCATGCTGGATGCCAAATGGAACGATGCGGTCATGCTGCGCAATGATATCCGTGCTCCACTGGGCGGCTTACTGAAAATTGCCGCTGACCGGCAGCAGTATGCTGTGTGTGTCAGCTTGCTGCATCGCTTTGCATCGCGCCCCTTCAGCTGGTCGCAGCATGGGCTGCAGCAGCTGGCTGCAGCAATGCTGGAGCAGGGGCAGCAAACTTTGTCGGATGCAGTGTGGCAGGGCTTGTGTACCGTGCCGGACAGCGAAGCTTCGGTTTGTTTGCTGCAGTTGTTTAACCTTGCCCCCTCAGCCGACCCTGCACAGGCCGCTGTGACCATGGTCATGGCGGTGCAGCCGGAGCAGTTTACCGCCGAAAGCAGCAGCTGGCTGTCGCTTTTGTGGCCCTTGCTGGCCGAAACGCCGGTGGC
>JAFULE010000017.1 GCA_017483235.1 Faecalibacterium sp.
CGCCGCGAAGCTTCGCGGCGGTTCTGCTGTTTTATGGGGCTGTGGAGTTTACCACAGATCGACGACCTCGTTGTACAGGCCTTCGTAGCTCTTGGCGGAATTGTCCCAGCTGAAGTCCACGTTCATGGCGTACTTCACCAGCTCATCCCACTTTTCGGGGGTCTCGTAGGCCTTCTTGGCGCGCATGCAGGCGTCGTACAGCTCATGGGCAGAATAGCCAGCGAAGGTGAAGCCGTTGCCGGGCACAACGCTGCCGTCCTTGATGGAGTCGCGCAGACCGCCGGTCTCACGGATGATGGGCAGGGTGCCGTAACGGCAGGCTACCATCTGGGCCAGACCGCAGGGCTCGCTCTTGGAGGGCATGACGAACACGTCCACGCCGGCGTAGATCTGCTGGGCCAGCTTGCTGTTGAAGCCGATGTAAGCGCCCACGCGGCCGGGATGACGGGCAGCCAGATCGGCAAAGAAGGCCTCGTAGCCGCTTTCGCCGGTGCCCAGAATGACCAGCTGGATGCCCTCGGCAACCAGGCCTTCGGCCACACTCTTGACCAGGTCAAAGCCCTTCATGCCAACCAGACGGCTGACCATGCCGTAGACGGGGCTGCCGTCCTTTTCCAGCTTGAACTGATCCTGAATGAACTCTTTGCACTTGGCCTTGCCGTCCTGATAGCTGTCAATGGTGTAGTTGGCGGCAATGACGGGGTCGGTTTCGGGGTTGTTGGTTTCCACGTCGATGCCGTTCAGGATGCCACACAGCTTGTACTGCTTGGAACGCAGCAGAGCATCCAGACCGTAACTGAACCAGGGATCCAGAATTTCCTGTGCATAGGTGGGGCTGACGGTGGTGATCTTGTCGGCAGTTTCGAAAGCGCCCTTCATAAAGTTGGCGCATCCGTCGTACTCCACAATGTGCTGATCACGCTTGCCAATGCCGCAGGTGTCTTCCAGAATTTCCAGGCCGTACTTGCCCTGATAGGCAATGTTGTGGATGGTGAACACGGTCTTGATCTTGCTGAACTTGTCCAGATGGCGGTAGTACAGGTTCAGATACACGGGGGTCAGGCCGGTCTGCCAGTCGTTGCAGTTGATGATGTCGGGGGTGTAGTCCAGATGGAACAGCATCTCCAGAATGGCGCGGCTGAAGAAAGCGAAACGCTCGCCATCGTCGTAGAAGCCGTACAGGCCGGTGCGCTTGAAGTAGTATTCATTATCCAGGAAGTAGTAGGTCACGCCCGAAACCTCGGCGGTGAACAGGCCGCAGTACTGGCTGCGCCAGCCCACAGGCACCGAGAAGTTGGTGACATAGGTCAGCTTGTCCTTCATTTTCAGATCGCCGTACAGGGGCATAACAACGCGGGCGTCGATGCCATCCTTAACCAGCGCCTTGGGCAGAGAACCCGCCACATCGGCCAGACCGCCGGATTTCGCAAACGGGTTGGCCTCAGAAGCAGCATACAGAATGTTCATAGATGTGTCTCCTCTTTTCATGAGCGTTAGCGTTCGGCAAAAGCAGCGGGAGGCTGCCGCGCAGGCGGCGGCCTCCCGCACAGGTTTTAATTAAACGGTGTGGTTCTTGGCCACGTAAACGGGGAAGCTCTCAGCACCGGTCAGGGTCTTGCCGGCGGTGATGCGCACGTTCTTGTCGGTAACAATGTACTCAACCTTGGCATCGGCTTCCACAACGGTGTCCTGCATCAGAACACAGTTCTTGACAACGGCGCCCTTCTTGACCACAACGCCGCGGAACAGCACGCAGTTCTGCACGGTGCCTTCGATGTGGCAGCCGTCGGCCACCAGCGAGGAGTTGACCTTGCTGCCGGGCAGGTAACGGGTGGGGTTGTCGTCACGCACCTTGGTGTAAACGGGCTGCTTGGCGGGGAACAGAGCGTCCAGATTGGCCTCGTGGATCAGCTTCATGTTCTCGTCGAAGTAGCTCTTCATATCGCAGATGCGGGCCACATAGCCGGTGTATTCGATGGCGCGCACGTCCATTACGTTGACGTTATGGGCCAGAATGTCGCGCTCGAAGTAGATCATGCCGCGGGTGGTGGCGTCCTTCACCAGACGGATCAGGGTCTTGCGCTCCATGACATACACGTTCATGCACAGGTTCTGCTTGCCCTCGCGGAAGTCGTTGAACAGCACTTCCTTCACCTGGGTGCCTTCCAGTACCAGGGTGTAGTTGTCGTTGTTCTTCAGGCCTTCGGGCACTTCGGTATTCTGGTACAGAACGCTGATGTCGGCGCCGCTCTTGACATGCTCGGCAATAACAGCCTTGTAGTCAATGTTGGCCACCTGATTGGTGTCGGTCAGGATGGCATACTGCTCTTTCTGGTGCTCCAGGAAGGTCAGGATGGAGTTCAGGGCGTCCACACGGCCGTTGTAGATCTTGACTTCCTTTTCAGCAAAGGGAGGCACGATGTTCAGGCCACCGTGACGGCGGGCCAGGTCCCAGGCGGCACCGGTGCCCAGATGATCCATCAGGGAATGGTAGTTCTTGCGAACCACGACAGAAACATTGTCAATGCCGCTGTTGGCCATGCTGGACAGCACAAAGTCAATCAGGCGGTAACGGCCGGCAAAGGGAATGGAGGCCATCAGGCGCTCGGTAACCAGTTCGGGTACAGTGTTGTCATAGCTGTTGGGGAATACAATGCCCAACGCATTGTTGTTCTGTTTTACGGTCAGCATACTTCCTCACCCTCCTTAACGGACTCATAGACCTTGGCGCCTTCCTTAACGGTTGCGCCCGCACCAATGGTGAGGCCTTCGCCCACGTGGGCAACGCTGCCTTCGCCGCCAACCTTGGCACCGGCCTCAACAACGACCTTCTGGGCAATGATGGACTTCTTGACGACAGCGCCGGCCTTGACCACAGCGCCTTCCATGATAACGGCGTCTTCCACAACGGCGCCGGCCTCGACCACAACACCGGCACTCAGCACCGAGTGCTTAACGGTACCGTAGATCTTGCAGCCTTCGGTGATCAGAGAATCCTGCACAACAGCCTGAGGGCCGATCTTCTGGCAGGGCATAACGGGGGTGCGGCTGTAGATCTTCCAGTTCTCGTCAAACAGGTCGATGCCGCTGTTTTCGGGATCCAGCACTTCCATGTTGGCAGACCACAGGCTGTCGATGGTACCGACGTCACGCCAGTAGCCGCTGAAGTGGTAAGCGTACATGCGGCGATTGTCACGCAGCAGAGCGGGGATGACATTGTTGCCGAAGTCGTTGGAAGAGTTGGGGTCGGCCTCGTCCTCTTCCAGATACTTCTTCAGGATGTCCCAGTTGAAGATGTAAATGCCCATGGAGGCCAGGTTGGACTTGGGAACCGGGGGCTTTTCCTGGAATTCGGTGATCTTATCGTTCTCGTCGGCAACCATCAGGCCGAAGCGGGAAGCATCTTCCCAGGGCACTTCCATAACGGCAACCGAGAATTCGGCGTTCTTTTCCTTGTGGAAGTTCAGGAAATCGGCGTAGTCCTGCTTGCAGATCTGGTCGCCGGACAGAATGATCACGTACTCGGGGTCATACTGCTCGATGAAGCCGATGTTCTGGTAGATGGCGTTTGCGGTGCCCTTGTACCAGTCGGTACCCTTGGCCTGCTCGTAGGGAGGCAGGGTGTGCACGCCGCCGTACAGACGGTCCAGATCCCAGGGCTGGCCGTTGCCGATGTACTCGTTCAGCTTCTGGGGCTGATACTGAGTGGCGATACCCACGGTATCGATGTTGGAGTTGACGCAGTTGGACAGCGGAAAGTCAACGATGCTGTACTTGCCGCCGAACGAAACCGCGGGTTTTGCCGTCTTCTGCGTCAGCGCGTAAAGACGCGAGCCGCGGCCGCCGGCAAGGATCATTGCTACGATTTCTTTTGCCATTGTTTTTCTCCCCTTTTCGGCCCTTTCGGGTCGATAATTTACTGTGTTTTTATCGCCAGCCCGCAAAAAGCAGGCAAGGTTCCTGAAACATACGGCGGGGCGCCATACAGTTTGCCGACCGACAGACGCACCCTTACTTCTTACATCATCTATATTAAAGAATTCAGCGCTATTTTTCAAGGACTTTCTGGTAAAATCCGCTATAAAAAAAACTGCCAAAAAGTTGCTTTTAGCAACAGTGCACAACTTTAGGTAAAATTTATTGACAGATAAAACAAACCCCCGCTTTTGCCTGTGCAAAAGCGGGGGTTTGGCTGCTTTTATTCGGTTTTAAACGATATGATACGACACGGTCATTCCACAACGTACACATTCACCTTGAACACGCCGTTAGCTACCGATTCGGCATAGCTTTTGTAGTACAGGTCCACCAGAACATGGCCTTCCCGCATGGCGGTGCCGGTATCGGTGGCGATGGCATAGCCGTACACAAACTCGCCGTCGGTGGATTCGATATACAAAAGACTTCCGTAGGGGATCACACTGGGGTCCACCGCCACGGTGCCATAGCCCAGCCCCAGCCCGGACGAGCCCTTACCACCCTTGGACGAATAGCCGGTAGCACGGCCGGTAAGCACCTGCTTATACTCGGTGGGCTTGCTGGTGGTGCCATCGGGGCCGGTCAAGGAAGACACCGGTACCTTTTCGCCATATACTTTCATAATGGCGTCCTGACTTTCACGGGTGGTGGTAATGTCCACGATCTGGCTGCTTTCCAGCTGGCCATCCACATAGCGGTGGCGGATGGTGGTTGTTTTTTCGCCGTCGATGCCCTTCTGGGCCGTGACCACCTTTTCGGGGCGGCGGCACAGCAGGCTGGTTTGTACCACCCGGGTGCGATGCAATACCGTTTCGCGTTTGACCTCGTCCTGATAGGACACACGGTGCACCGCAATGGTTTCACCGCCGGTCAATTCGGCCGAAAGGCCGGGTTCGGTGTAATCTTCTTCGCCCAGAGTGATGCCGGCCGAGCGCAGTGCCTGCTGCACCGTGCCGCCGGTAAGCTTTACCGGCACCTGCACACCATCGGCCTGCACCGTAACCTCGAACGCACGCTGGATGCTGAGGGCGGCCAGATCGCCGTTGTAGGCAGTGTAGTAGATTTTATCTTCCCGCTGGGGCTGCATACCGGCTTTTTCCAGAATGGCAAAATGGTCGGTGTGGCGGGTGATCACCCTGCGGCTGGCGCCCAGCGAATCGCTGACATGCACCAGATTGAGCGAAAAGGTGTAAAACACCAAAGGCAGCAAAAGAATCAAAAGCATGGCTGCAAAGGCCCATGCGCGGGCAGGCAGTGCCCGCAGTCGGCGGCACAAATTGTACCGCAGCATCGAAAAATTCATGTTGGGTTCCTCCTGTTTCGGAAACGATTGGAAAAAAGCAACGTGGTGCAGTATAGCAAAGCATGGGCGGTTTGTCAACGGCTCAATCGTCATTTTGCACTATTTCAACCATTTTTCATTGTGCAAAAAGCTACATTTCTGCAGTTTCGACAAAAAAACGGGCTTCTTTTTCCACGCTGCAGCACAGTTTTTTCACAATCTGTCGCAGCATCGCCAAACCGAAACACCGGCCGGCAGTCTTGTCCATAGCAGGATATGCACAAAAATACCGCCGCAGAACCGGGTATTTCCGGCTGTGCGGCGGTATGATTTTACTTTGCGGTATTGATGAAATGGCGGTTGTCCCACAGATATTTCACGCCCGAAATCAAGGTGACAGCGGCCACCACCCAGCACAGCAGGCTGGACACCAGCTGCACCAGACCCACGGCATCGGCCGGAGCCAGTGCGGCGGCAAAGAAATACAGAATGATGGTGATCATCTGCAGCACGGTTTTCACCTTGCCCCACATATTGGCGGCAATCACCTTGCCGTCCTTGGCACCGGCAGCCACCATGCGCAGGCCGGAAACCGCAAACTCGCGGGCCAGAATCAAACTGACCACCACGGGGCTGCACACGCCGTCGCGCATCATATACAAAAAGGCAACGGTGGTCAGCAGCTTGTCGGCCAGAGGATCGGCAAACTTGCCAAAGTCGGTTACCATCTTCCACTTACGGGCAAGATACCCGTCCAGAAAATCGGTAAAACTGGCAGCGGCAAACACAATACCGGCCACCAGATAGTGCCAGGCCTGATAGCCGGAAGCACCGTACTGGCTGAGGGACACAAACACCATAAACACCGGCACCAGCAGCATGCGGGCCATGGTAAGCTTATTGGGCAAATTCATACTGATCACTCCTGTTATAAAAGCTGCAGCAGGGTGTACCCTGCCGTTTTTACATTACACTTTATTAAAGATACAACAAAAACCGCCCCTTGGCAAGTTTTAGGCCATGGGGCGGCATGTTTTTTACCGATTGTTTACAACTTTTGGCCAGCTTAGTCGCACACAGCCACCACTTCACCGTACAGGTCGTACAGATCGCTGTCGGTGATCTCGACCAGATAGAACGCACCGGGGTACAGCGGCTCTTCACTGTCGATGCAGACATTGCCGTCAATTTCGGGGGAATCGGCGGCGGTACGGCACAGGTACAGGCCGCTTTCCTCGTCGATGCCGTCGCAGATGACCTTGACGGTCTGGCCCACCTTTTCGGCCTGCTTTTCGGCCATGATATTGCTTTGCACCCGCATGACCAGATCGGCACGGGCCTGCTTGGTTTCTTCGTCCAGCTGACCTTCCATCCGGGCAGCCACCGTGTTTTCTTCGGCCGAGTAGGCAAAGCAGCCCAACCGGTCGAACCGGGTGGTTTTTACAAAGTCCAGCAGCTCGTCGAACTGTGCCTCGGTTTCGCCGGGGTAGCCGGCGATCAGGGTGGTGCGCAGGGTGATGCCGGGAATACCGGCGCGCAGCTTTTCAATGGCGGCTTCCAGCTCGGCGCGGCCGCCGCGGCGGTTCATCGCCTTGAGCACCTGAGTGTTGCAGTGCTGGATGGGCAGATCCAGATAGGGCAGCACCTTGTGGTTGCGCTGCATGGCAGCCACAAAGGCGTCGGTGATGCGTTCGGGATAGGCGTACAGAATACGGATCCACTCGATGCCTTCGATGGCATTCAGGCCGTCCAGCAGCTGGCAGATGCTGCCGGGCTTACCCCAGTCCTCGCCGTAGGCAGTGGGATCCTGCGCCACCACGATCAGCTCGCGCACACCCTCGCCGGCCAGCCAGCGGGCCTCGGCCAGACAATCCTCCAGCGGGCGGCTGTGCAGCGGCCCGCGGATAAGCGGAATGGCGCAGTAATGGCAGTGATTGTTGCAGCCCTCGGCAATTTTCAGATAAGCATAGTGGGCGGGGGTGCCGATGACGCGCTTGCCGCCCAGCGGGATCTCGGTTTTGGGGCCGTAGCTTTCCACCGCTTCGCCGCCGGCCACCCGCTGCACAATAGCGGCAATGGCCCCGTTGGAGGCACAGCCCACCACCGCGTCCACCTCGGGGATCTCGGCGCGGATCTCGCTGCGGTAGCGCTCGGCCAGACAGCCGGTGACGATCACCTTCAGGTCGGGGTTCAGCTGCTTGTAGCTGCAGGCTTCCAGAATGTTTTCAATGGCTTCGGCCTTGGCACTTTCGATAAAGCCGCAGGTGTTTACCAGCACCGCGTCGGCACTGGGGATATCGGCCACCGTCTGGTGCCCGGCCGACAGCAGGCTGTGCACCATTACGTCCAGATCCACCTGATTTTTGGGGCAGCCAAGGGAAATGCAGGCAATGTTCATAGAAAAGTCCTTTGTTATGTAATATGCTGATTTCTTTTGAAAAAAGCAGTTCATTCATCTTGCTGCCGCACCGCCGCCAGCGCAGCTTTGGCGGCACGGTAGGAAAAACCACGGCGCTGCAAAGCGGCCATCACCAGATCGGTGCGGCCTGCTTGCAGCTTACGTTTGTAGTTTTTTTCGATCAGAGCCAGCGCCGAGGCAGTTTCGGGATCAAGGATGGTTTCCTCTTCGTCCCATTCGGCCCGGTCAGCCAGCTGCTGCTCCATTTCGGCAAACAAAGCATCCACCGTTTGGGCAGCAAGGGTGCGGGGCACCCCTTTTTCGGTCAGCGTTTGCAGAATAGCGCGACGGGATCGATGCTGCCGATACAGGCTGCGGGCTTTGCCCTGCGCAAACCGCTCGTCGCTGAGATAGCCGCGGTCGATCATATCGGCCACCACCGCTGCCGAAACTTCGTCGGTGTAGCGGCGGCGCAGCTTATCGTACAGCTGCTGGCTGGAATGATCCCGCACGGTCAGCCATGCAACCGCCTTTTCGGCGGCCTGCTTCTGGTTGGATGACCGCTCCTGCTGTGCGGGCAGCGGCCGTTTGCTCCATGCCAAGGATTAATCCTCCACCATGATGTCCAGCTCGCTTTCGCTGGCACGGGCCGGGGCCTTTACCGCGGGGGCGGCATCGGCCTTGCTGACCGCGGGGGCAGCCTTGCCGGTCTTTTTGGGGGGCAGCAGCTTTTCGGCATTGGCACGGATCTGGCCTTCGATGTCCATGGCGATTTCGGGGTTATCACGCAGGAAATTTTTGGCATTGTCGCGGCCCTGCCCCAGACGCATATCACCGTAGTTGAACCAGGCGCCGCTCTTCTGTACAATGCCCAGCTTGACGCCCATGTCCACAATTTCGCCCACCTTGGAGATGCCTTCGCCGAACATGATGTCGAACTCAGTATCGCGGAACGGAGGCGCCACCTTGTTTTTGACCACCTTGGCGCGGGTGCGGTTACCGATGAACTGGCCGCTGGAATCCTTCAGGCCTTCGACACGGCGCACATCCACACGCACCGAAGAGTAATATTTCAGCGCACGACCGCCGGTGGTTACTTCGGGGTTGCCGTACACGATGCCCACTTTTTCGCGCAGCTGGTTGATGAAGATGCAGACGGTGCCGGTTTTGCCGATGACCGAGGTCAGCTTACGCAGCGCCTGGCTCATCAGGCGGGCCTGCAGACCCACGTGGCTGTCGCCC
>JAFULE010000018.1 GCA_017483235.1 Faecalibacterium sp.
ACCTTTGCTGTGCAGGATTCCATGCTGGAGCTTCAGCTTGAATTTGCCGATGGCACAAAGCAGGCTCTGACCTTGTACCTGCGCAGCAAAACAGGAGGTGCGGTATGAACAAAAGCCGTGCGTCCCTGCTTTTGATGGAGCAGCTGGTCATGGTGCTGGTGTTTGCGCTCAGCGCCGCAATCTGTCTGCAGGTTTTTGTAAAGGCGGACGAGATCTCCCGCATGGGGGAACAGACCGACCGCGCCGTGTTGCTGGCGCAAACCGGGGCCGAAACAATCAAGGGCTGCAAGGGGGATCTGCAGCGCGCCGCAGGGCTGCTGCAGGGGCAGTTTGCAGATCGGCAGCTTTGCGCTGTGAAAGATGACCTTTGCTTGAAAGCACAGCATATCGACACGGTGGTGGCTGGCCTTGGTCAGGCCGAAATCTGGGTAGAACAAACCGACACCGGACAGCGGCTGTTTACCCTGACGGTGGCCTGGCAGGAGGTGAGCGGATGAAAAAGCAGCACAGCTTTTCGCCGCCTCCGGTCGGCGGCTGCTCCTTGCTGGTGATCTTTGCCGTGCTTACCCTGAATGTGTTTGCTTTGCTTGGGCTGAGTACGGTGCAGGCCGAACAGCGGCTTGCACAGGCATCTGCGCAGGCGGTAAGCGATTATTATGCGGCAGATCTGCAGGCCGAACAGCTTTTTGCGCGGCTGCGCAGCGGCGAAATACCGCCGCAGGTACAGCACAAAGACGGTACGTACCGGTACGCATGCCCCATTACACAGCAGCAGACTCTGATGGTAGAACTGCAATTCTCGGCCGATGAATGGCAGGTGCTACGCTGGCAGGCGGTTACCCTGCCGCAGGGCAGCACAGCGGATGAACTTTTGAATGTGTGGGACGGCAGCGCCCCGTAGGAGGAATTTCGATGGTCAACTGGATGGACTATTTGAAGCAGGCGGTGGAGCATCAGGCCTCGGATGTGTTTTTTGTGGCCGGCGGCCCGGTGTGCGAAAAGCTGGAAGGCCATATCCGGCGTATGGATGAGCAGCGGCTTGCCCCGCAGGATACCCAGCAGATTATCGAGGGCATCTATCAGGCGGCCAACCGCCCCATGGCCCAGTATCTGCAGCAGGGCGACGATGATTTTTCCTTTTCCATTCCCGGGCTTGCCCGGTTTCGTGTCAATGTATACCGGCAGCGCGGATCGATGGCATCGGTGATTCGCATCGTGTCCTTCGATATCCCCGATTGGCAGACCATCGGTATCCCACAGCAGGTGATGGACCTGGCCGATACCGAATCGGGCCTGATCCTTGTCACCGGTACCGCCGGCAGCGGAAAATCCACCACGCAGGCCTGTATCATCGACCGCATCAACCGCACCCGGGCCTGCCATATCGTTACGCTGGAAGACCCCATCGAGTACCTGCATCGGCACCAGAAAAGTCTTGTCAGCCAGCGCGAGATCGCTATTGACACGCAGGACTATCTGTCGGCACTGCGTGCCTGCGTGCGGCAGGCCCCCGATGTGATCCTGCTGGGTGAAATGCGCGACCCTGAAACCATGCATACCGCCATGACCGCCGCCGAAACCGGCCATCTGGTCATTGCCACGCTGCACACCAAGGGCACGGTGAATGCCATCGACCGTGTGATCGATATTTTCCCCGCCAGCCAGCAGGCCCAGATCCGGGTGCAGCTTTCGATGGTGCTGCGCACGGTGGTGTCACAGCAGCTATTGCCCGATCTGCACGGGGGAATGATCCCCGCCTGCGAGATCATGCAGATGAACAGTGCCATCCGCAGCATGATCCGGGATAACAAAAATCACCAGATCGACAATGCGATCCTTTCGGGTGCAAACGAGGGGATGATCGCCATGGATCAGGCAATTTTACGGCTGTATCAGACAGGGAAGATCACAAAAGAAACCGCCCTGCATTATGCCGAAAATCCCGAAAAGCTTCGCAGAAGTCTGTAACACATAAAAACGGACGAGATCATACGATCTCGTCCGTTTTTATGTTACGGCTGAAGGCTTGCGGCCGCCCAGGGCACCCAATCCTCGAGGGATAGGGAATCAAATCGTTCATAGCCGGTCTCGTCCCGCCAGCTTAAGGAAACTTCATATTGTGCCACCCGGCAGCCCTGACGGATGATCACGCAGGGGAAAGCATCCAAATAGCCGGTCAGATAATCTGCTGTTACGTCGGTGGGCAGTGCAAGGGTTTCGTGTTTGACAAATGGATTGGCAGAGCGGTCCATCCACTCCAGTTCCCGGGCAATTTCCTGTGCCAGAACCTCGTTGGGAAGCTCGTAGTACTTCACCAGAAGATACCCCTTCAAAAATCTTCCGTCTGAGGTGTTCAGCCGGCCATACTCCCACAAATCGATAAAATCCTTCGACAACATGCCGGATTTTCGTGTAAGGGTATTGTACTTGCCAAAACCGATTTCCTCGATTTGGTATTCACCGGCGGGGTCGTAGTCCGCAATGGTGGCAAACGGCAGCGGCTTGGAATAGCTTTCCAGTGGAACACGCTGCCGGCCAAAGCTGGTATCGTCCACCGAAGCATAGAGCAAAAGCATCACCCATACAATACCAAGCAGATCCAGCGTAAATCGCCCCCAATAGGGCAGGCGGGCTTTTCGCCAATTCTTTTTATGGTCGAGCGGGGTGCCTTGTTTCAGTTTTTTCTGCAATCGGCGTACCTGCAGCATATCCAAAAGTGAGCCCAGAATATACCACAGCAGAACAATCAGGGTGAGCGAACCCATAAAAAAGCCCAGCTCGATCATGGTCAGCAAAGGCATGCCAAGAATTTTCCAGCCGTGAATGAGCAGAATGGTCAGATGAAGCATCAGGTTTCCGGTCAGTTCCTTGCGCAGAATATCAAGGCTGAGCGCCTGCACTTTGGGATCGGTGTTCAGTTCCAGCGCCAACGGCTCGGCTGTGCAGTAAACGTAAAAGTAACTGCGTCGGCCCATGTATTGCCAACCGGCTGCGGCAGCAATTTCCAGCTCTTCCTCGCTGGGGTGGGGGGCCTCGTCCATAATACTGCGGCGGATGGGGGCGGCGTCCAGCCGGTAACGCACTCTGCGCGGGCGGCCAACTTCAAAGCTGACAAGATCGCCCCAAAAGCCATCCTGACAAAGCAGATACCCCTGCTGCGCCATGTCACCCAGCCAGCTTTCCAGCGCTTCGATGTCATACAGCGGGCAGGGCACAAGTCGATGTACGATTTTGGGGGCGGGTGCGGCAGCGGCGTTGACTGATTCAGCCATGGCGTACTCCTTTCTGCAGGGTTAAAGGGAAGTGGTCAATAAGCGGGCAGCAGGCCGATATCTTCGGGTTGGGCAGCAGATTCCTCGGGCTTGGGGGCGGCGGTCAGGCGGTCGGCGGTTTGCACCTGTGCTGCCGGCAGCGCCTGCGCATCCGCAACACAGCGGGTCAGCCGCTGCAGCTCAGCCTGATAGGCTGCAAGCCCCTTGCGGGTGATGCAGTAGGTACGCTTGCGGCCATCGACCGCAATCTCCTGCAGATAGCCTTCTTTTTCAAATTTGCCCAGAATGGTGTACAGAGTAGCCGGCCCAAGCCGTACCCGACCGTGGGTGGTCTGTTCGATAAACAGGGCGGCATCAATGCCGCACATAGGGCCTTTGCAAAAGGCCATCAAAAGATAAAACATTGATTCGGTCAACTCTTCCAGTGCTTTGCGGGGCATGAGGCTCTCCTTTCAATATCATTATATGATATCGTTTAATGATATTATAATGCAGATGCAATGCGATGTCAATACAGCAGCAGGGGAACACGCTGCGGCAGTTTACATTGCAGCCGCTTTTCGGTACAATAGCAGCAAAAGAGCCCTGCGAAGGAGATGCCTTATGGAACTGGAAGCGATGCTGCAAAGTCAGCGCGATTATTTTGCTGCGGGCAACACACTGCCGCCGTTTGCCCGCGTGGAGATGCTGAAAAAACTGCGCGACGAAAGTCGGCGCAGTGAAGCCGAGATTGCCGCTGCACTGCAGGCCGATCTGAATAAATGTGGGGCCGAAAGCTATATGACCGAGATCGGCATGGTTCTGGACGAGCTGGGCTGCCTGATCAAAAATACGGCCCGATGGGCAAAACCCAAACGGGCGCGCACCCCGCTGGCCCAGTTTGCTGCCAAAAGCTATGTGGTGCAGCAGCCTTATGGCTGCACGTTGATCATGGCACCATGG
>JAFULE010000176.1 GCA_017483235.1 Faecalibacterium sp.
CGTAAATGGCCGCACCAAAGCAAACATCCTTTGTGATGAGATGTTCGCGCTGGCCATCGATGCCCCTGACGACACAGATCGGAACTACCGCCTGGACGTGGTGCAGAATCAGGCGACCGGAAAACTGCACCTTCCCGCCGAGCAGGTAGCCGAATGGATCCAACGCTGCACCGACCAAGAGCCCGCATACTGGCGTCGCGTACTGGAGCACATGAAGCAGTCCCGCCCCCCGATCGGCGACGTGTTCGGGCGCAGCGAATACCGGCAAGATGAGCCGCCGCCCTTCATGGGTGATCTGGCATCTGATGGTGACGCCAAGCAGGTCGACTGGCTGGTAGACGGATTGCTGCCTCTTGGTGAACTTAGCGTCATTGGCGCAGACGGCGGCACCGGCAAGGGCATGCTGGTATCGCAGCTGATCGCCTGCGTCACCACCGGCAAAGCAAACCCATTCTTTCCAACCTTCTGCGGCAATCCATCGCCGGTGCTGGTCTTTTCCGGTGAGGATGATCTGGCCAAGGTGATCAAGCCGAGAGCAATGGCAGCCGGCGCAGATCTGAAGCTGCTGCGCGTTGTGGAGGCCAGCGAGTACCATATGGCCACTGGCAAGCGCCTGCTGCTCGGCAGCTCGGAGTTTATTGCCATTGTGCGGGAGGCAAGGCCCAAGCTGATCATTGTAGATCCTCTGCAAAGCTTTCTGGACGGATCTGTCGAGATGTCTGCCAGAAACGAAATGCGCAGCGTTGCAATTCCTTTCCAGGGCGTCTGTCGGGAAATTGAAGCCGCTGGCATTGATGTGATGCACACGAACAAGCGCGGGAATGTGTCCGGCCGTATGCGTCTGGCCGACAGCTCTGATATGTGGGATATGGCCCGCAGCGTACTTATGCTGGGCAGGGACAGCGGCACCGGTCTGATCTACGCCAGCCATGAAAAAAGCAGCTACGCAAAGCCCGCCAATACGGTCATGTTCCGGATCGAGGACACCGTTGTTGCCGGCAACGTCCACACCGGCCTTGCCGTGTTCCAAGCCTACAGCGACAGGCACGATGCGGATTTTATTGCCGAGAAAAAGATGCAGCGCTCTGCCGTTACCAAGGATGACGCCAAGGAAGCCATTATCGACGCTTTGGCAAGCGCCCAGCTGGGCAGCCTTGAAAGTGGCCACCTGAAGCAGCTTGTTGCCGGTGATCTGGGCTGCAGCATTGATACGGTTAATAAAGCATATTCGGAGCTTGTTAAAGAGGTTCGGATCAAGAAGACAGTCATCCGCCAGAAGGACGGCACCAACAAATGGTATTCAGCCCTTACCGCAAAAATTCCAGAGACATAAGTTCAAGAAAAAGCCTGATGTTTACTCACTTTTTTGAACTTATGGTTGAGCCATAAGTTCAACCCTGAGCCGAAGTTGGAACTTAGGGTTTGACTATGTAACTTATGCCTGCGCCACAAGTTCCAAAACCCCAGGTATCAAGCCACTTTTCCCCGAACTTATGCTTATTGCTCGCCTTTAGTAGGAGCGGGCGAAGTTCCAAACCAACAGAAAGGGAAATGTCTGTGAAAAAATTTAGCACCAAAATGACCGCCGAGGAGCTGTGGGCATATTATGACAGCCTTAAAGCCAAAAAGAAAAAGCGTGACAAGCTGCTGCATCATCGCGCCCTTGGGATTTTCGTTCACAACACGTCCTGCGATCAATGTTTCTGGGGACCGCGTTCCAAGAACGATCCATTTTGTTATATCCCATACAGTGACGGCACCATTGAAGTCTACAAACTGAACCCCTGCTATATGGGCGTGTATCGACATCTTTCCGGTGGTGAAGTGTCTCCAATGGAGCAGCGTTACCTCAAAGAGCGTGATCGCAGAAACAAAGCATTCTTATCCGCCAACAACCAACCTTTACCGTTCCTTGTTCCTATCAGTGCGTTTTTGCCCAATTCTGACGACACAGAAAGGAGCTGTCCATGCGAACCCTTGTAACCGCCGGCCTGATCGCGGTGCTGGGCCTTGTGCCGGCGCTGCTGTTGTACGGCCTGATCTATGGCTGTCTGTACCTGATCCGCTGCGTGAACATCGCCCGGCGGGTCACCAAAAGAAGGAGAATGATTTATGAAAACATCTGAACTGACCGCCCTGGGCCTGACCAGAGAGCAGGCCCGCGCTGTGCAGCAGCTGCATGGCCGGGACGTTACCGAGCTGCAGCGTAAATTCGACGCAGCCCCCGACCGCGCGAAGAACGTGCAGCTGCGCGAAGCCTGTGCCGCAGTGCTGCTGGCGCTGCGCCGGCCTTCGAGCCTGCGCCGTGTTTTGGACTACGCCGTCAACGTTCACTATCGGGAAACGCACGCGGAGGATCTGCACAATGAGAAGTGATTACCGCATCTGCCCCAGCTGCGGGGCTGCTCTGGATCCGGGAGAACGCTGCGACTGCCAGGACGAAAACAAAGAGGCCGCCCCCGGTGCTGCGAACACCGAAAGCGGCCAAAAGGTGAGCGGAATTGCAACCCCTGCTCACCTCCATTAAATCAGAAAACGGAGGTTTTTGCAAACATATGCAACGAACATTTATTGATCCCGGCGAGGCTGTGCGCCTGGCCAATTATGCGGGTTTCTACATCTCACAAGCCAATACCGCCAGAGACATCGCGATCGCTGTAAACGAGTATGATTTGCAGCGGGGTCGTGTTTCCTCGATCGATCGTCAGATCCACATTCTGCAAGCTGTTTTTAATGCTGGCCGCGTGGTCGGCATTCGTCAAGAGCGCAGCAAGCGCCGCAAGGAGGTACATTCATGAGTAAATACATCGCCTCCAAAAAGCTGCTGTACACTGACCCGGAAAAGCTGCTGCAGGATTTCGCTGCAAGCACCGGCGAAGAGGTCAGCGAGGAGCTGCAGCTCCTGGTAAAAGGTATCTACTCCATCACGGACCGTTTTAGGGAAGTTGCCCGTCGGGATCGCGCCGCCAATCGCGCCGCAGCAAAATCGGAGCATTTTGAAAACTGGATCCAGAAGAACCCCTCAGGTTTTGAAGATGTTGACGAGCTGCTTCTTGCTATGATCGTGGCCGGTTATTACGACGGCTACAATGAAAAGGGGCCGTGCTCATGAAGATCACCATCTCTTACCAGGATCACGAGCTGCAGCTTGTGGCCGACGTAGTGGCAGCGTTGAAGGCGCTTTTTCCATTTATGCGCCGGCACGAAAGCGACGCCCAGCCCGGCTATAAGCTCACCTATTTGACCATTAGGAAACCGGAAAAACCAAGGTAACAAGCCACTTTTCTTGACGGTACTCCCCCGATGTGGTATGCTTATTCCACAAAGATACGGAGTACCGCCGGAAACGGTTTGTCTGAAAGACACAGGGAAACAGCTGAAGGCTGTGCTCTGTGTCTTTTTTCTTTTCATTTCAACCAGCCCACGGCGGGCGTAACAGCCGGAGAAAGGAGCCATACCATGGCAGATACTACGAACACCACCCAGGCCCAGCAGCCCACCAACGCCACCCAGGCGGCAACTGGGGCACCCGCAGCACAGCAGCAGGGCCGTATGTTTACGCAAGACGAAGTGAATCAGATCGTGTCTGACCGCCTGGCACGCGAGCGGGCCAAGACCGCGCCGGCAGAGCCCAGTGCTCAGGATCTGAGGGAACAGGAATTAAATGCCCGCGAGGCGGCATTGGCCTGCAAGGAATATATCGCCAATCAGAAACTGCCCGCAGCCCTGTTGGAAATCTTCCCTACATCCAGTGAGGACGCTTTCAAAACTGCCGTGCAGAAGCTTGTGAAAGCTTTTCCGATCATCGCCGGCAAACCCTCCGGGATGATCGTCAATACCGGCACAGAACACGGCGTCCCTATTGGCGGCGGCATCGATGCACAGATTGCTTCGGCCTTTGCGAGAAAGGACTAACGAATGTCTATTGATCTGGTAACCAAATTTTCTCCGCATGTGGATGAGATTTTTACCAAAGAAAGCAAGCTCAGCTTACTGACCAACCATGACTACGAATGGAGCGGTGCACATACCGTTAAGGTCTATAAGGTTTCCACCGTCGGAATGAACGACTACGGCCGCGCCGGTGCGGCTGAGGGTAACTGGAGCCGTTACGGTTCTGTTGCCTCCATCGACGCAACCACTGAGGATATGATGGTGAAGAAGGATCGTTCGTTCACCTTCGTCCTCGACAAGCTGGATCAGGACGAGACCGCCCAGGCTCTGACCGCTGCAACCGCGCTTGCTCGCCAGCAGCGAGAGGTCGTTATTCCGGAGGTCGATTCCTATGTGTACGGCGTTATGTGTGAAAATGCCGGTACCAAGCCGGCAGCTGTGGAGCTGACCGCCGAAAAAATTTACAGCGAGATCCTGAAGGGTTCCGAGGCCCTGGACAATGCGCTGGTTTCTGATACCGGCCGCGTGCTGGTCGTAACCCCCGCAGTTTACACCCTGATGAAGAAGGCTCCGGATATCATCATGGAAACCGACATCGGTCAGCAGCAGCGCATTAAGGGCGTTATTGCCATGCTGGATGGCATGGAGGTTGTACGCGTTCCCGCTTCGCGTTTGCCGGAAGGCTTTGGCTTTATGATTGCGCATCCCTGTGCGACCGTTGCCCCGACCAAGCTGGAGGACTACCACATTCACGCAGATCCTCCCGGCATTTCTGGCAGCCTGATCGAGGGCCGCATTGTTTACGACGCCTTTGTTCTGGAGAACAAGACCAAAGCGATCTACTACCAGGCAATCACCTAAGTTTCGGGTTAAGGCGCGCAGGCAGGCAGCTTGCGCGCCTTTTGTTAAAGCGAGGTGATTTTCCTTTATGGCCGGAAAGAAACGGCTAAAAATGAGTACTTCCAGAGAAGTGCGGCGGGCAGTTTCCCGCGTTGCAAATATGGTTTTGAATGGAGATCTTGCAGCCAAAGACGCCAACGCAATTTTGTATGCCGCCAATGTCGTGCTTGGAGCCATTCGACAGGATGAGATTGAACAGCGCCTGGATGCCTTGGAAAACGCAGCGGAGGAAGCAAGAAATGCCCAGTATTAAAAGACGACTGCTGCAGCTGGAGCAACACTATACACCGGAACCGTGCATTCTTGCACTGGATCCGAGCGAGGGATTCGCTCAGCGCATGACTGTGGACGAATACATCGCCGCCGGCGGCATTCCAGAGCTTCCCATCTTCAGCGCATCAAAGTGTAATCTGCGCGACGCTGCAAAGATCCTTAAACAGATTGAAAGTGTTATCGAATAGTGAGGTGATTCCCGATGTCTGACCGCCAGCAAGCCAATGCAGCACTTGCCGTATTAGCCAAAGCCGGCAACGCTTACGCCCTGAGCCAGCTCTGGGAGATGAACCAAGGTTTTATAAACACGCATCTGTGGAAATGGTACACGACTCACCGGGAAACCTGCGACGCTGCTGCCATCACTTATGAGGATCTGCAGCAAGAAGGTTTTTTTGCCGTCCAGCAGGCAGTCGTTTCTTATGATCCGGAGAAAGGAGCGTTTACAACCTATCTGGATTATCACCTGCAGAGCATTGCCGGCAAGGCGGTGGTCGGCTCCTCTGGGCGCTACGTAGAGTGCAGCGACGGTGTAAGCCGCCGGGTCAGCGCAAACCCAATAAACGGAGCTGTCGCCCTGGACGAACCATTACCGGGCATTGATGATACAGATGTCACTCGCTTGGATATGCTGGGAGACCCCACATCGCAAGCTCCATTCGAAGCCATCGAAGACGCATCCGCTGCCGACGAGCTTCGTCGTGGCGTCAATGCTGCGGTTGACCGCCTGGATCCTCGTGAGACTGAAGTTATCCGCGGCCGGTATCTCTTGCCGGAACCTCTTAACCAAGGAACCCTTGGAGAACGCCTTGGAGTGTCCCGCGAACGAGTTCGTCAGTTGGAAGGCAAGGCTTTCCGCAAGTTATGCCGCGACAAAGACCTTCAACGTCTACACAACGAGATTGTGAGCCAGCACGCCTATTCTGGCACCGGCTTTACCTCATGGAAGAATCGAGGCAGCGCCCAGGAGCGCACGATCGAGCATCTAGAACGCTGCGGCGCCCTCTGGTCGGCTGAAGAAATGGAACGCAAAACCCGCTTGAAGGACGAAAAGCGTGCCGCTGAATTGGGAATTACCATAGAAGAACTATATGCCCGGCGGCAATACATCAACCAACTGCTTGCGCAGGCAGAGCAAAACGCGCCCTCATAATGACCACACAATGACCACAGCAAAGAGCACCAACAACCAAAATCCCCCGATGTGCACGTTTTCTCACGTTACATCGGGGGCTTTTTGGAGCTAATGACAGGATTCGAACCTGCAACCAGCTGATTACAAATCAGCTGCTCTACCGTTGAGCCACATTAGCGCAACCCGGAACAGCGAGGGGCTGTTCCGTAAAAGATATTATACCACACCGCTCGGCTGATTTGCAAGTGCAGCCTGAATGGCGGCAAAATCCTGCAAGGTCAGCGCTTCGGGGCGCACCCGAATGTCAAAACCGGCGGCTTCCAGCGCGGCGTTCACCTGCGCTTTGGGCAGCTGCAGGCCGCTGGAGATGGAGTTTGCCGCTGTTTTGCGGCGCTGCCCAAAGGCGGCCCGCACCAGCGCAAAATAGCCTTTTTCGTCTGCCACCTGCACCGCAGGGTTGGGGCGCACATCCAACCGGATGACCGAGCTGATCACCTTGGGCGCGGGATAAAAGCTGCCCGGCTGCACATGGAACAGAGTTTTGGGGGTGGCGTAGTAAGCCACCGCGCAGCTGATGGCACCCGACTGACGGGTGCCCGGGGCAGCGGTGATCCGCTCGGCAGCTTCCTTCTGCACCAGAACGGTAATGTTTTCGATGGGCAGCTTCTGCTCCAGCAGGGCCATCAGAATGGGGCTGGTGATGTAGTAGGGGAGGTTTGCGCACACCACCACCCGCATGCCGGCAAATTCGTCGGCGATCAGCTGCTTTAAATCCACCTTCAGCACGTCCTGCAGCACGATCTTTACATTATCCAGCCCTTCCAGCGTTTCGGCCAGAATGGGCGGCAGGCGATCGTCTACCTCGATGGAAACCACTTTTTTGGCCCGCAGGGCCAGTTCTTTGGTCAGCACACCGATACCGGGGCCGATTTCCAGCACGCCGCAGTCGGCGGTAACGCCGGCCGATTCGGCCAATCGGGGGCAGACACCAGGGTTGACGATAAAGTTCTGCCCAAAACCTTTGGACAGGGCAAAATCGTATTTTTCGCACAGGGCGCGAATGGTGGAAAGATCGGTAAGGTTGGGCATGAAGCATCCCTTTCTTGGTTGGTTCTTTTCGTGGAAACGGCCCCCGCAGCAGTACGGGGGCCGCAAATCAGGTTACTCAGCTGCCGCAGAAGAGGCGCTGTCCCCTTCCGGCACGTCGGTTTCAGGCTGGGAAGAAGCCGACGAGGAAGCCGCGCCTTCGCCGCCTACGGTCGCCTGACCGGTCAGAGTGCCGGCCAGATCCAGCGCGCGCTGCACCTGCGGGTCGGTGTCGGGGGTGTAGAAGGGGGCTTCAGCCTGTTCTTCGGCGGCAAGCACACGCTCCACATCCACCGGCAGGCCGGTGCCGTCAAAGCTTTGGCCGTCGCAGGCCAGCAGAACACCCACCGTTACCACAACGGCGCTGCCGTCCGACATGCGGTGTGGGCTGCTTTGCACGGTGCCCTTGCCCAAGGTGGCCTCGCCCACCAGCATGGCGCCGTTCATGGCACGGGCGCAGTAGGCAAACAGTTCGGCGGCGCTGGCGGTGTTTTTGTTCACCACACAGACAATGGGCAGGGTGACCTGCTGGCGGGCATCGCTTTCGCCCAGCAGGGTGACCGCGCCGTTTTTATCCCGAATGCTGGCAATGTCGCCGGCCGGGCAGATCAGGTCGATACACTCCACCGTGGCTTCCAGCTCGCCGCCGGCATTGTCGCGCAGGTCAACGATCAGGCTTTTTGCCCCCTGTCGGGTCAGATAGCCCAACGCGTAGTCCAGCCGGCTGGCGGTGGTGTCGTCGAAGCGCAGAATACGCAGGTAACCATAGCTTTCGTTCAGCAGCTGATATTCCACACTGGGCATATTATAGCCGCGGCGGGTGATGGTATCGGTGCGGACTTCGGCCAGCTCGGTCAGCCAGCCAAGCTCGACCACGGTACCGCTTTCGTCCCGCAGGCGGGCCTCAATGGCATCGGCCGTGGAAATTCCCTTTACCTCGATGCCGTCAATGGTGGTGATATAACAGCCCACCGTCATGCCCAGATCGGCCGCGGGCGAACCGTTATACACCTTGGTCACCTGCGCAAAACCGGTGACGCTGTCCTTGATAAGCTCGACACCAACGCCGATTTTTTTACCGTTCTGAACATCCAGCAGCTCGGTGTAGGCGGCCGCCGGGTAATAGTGGGCATACCGGTCACCGGTACCCAGCAGATAACCGGCGGTCATGGTGTCGTACAGGGTGGTTTCGTCGATGGCATAGTAGTCGTTGGCACGCACGTACTTGTCCAACTCGGCGATCTTATTGTACATGCTTTCCTTTTCTTTCACGCTGGCCACCGTGCTGTCGAACAGACGCATGGCCATGACCATGGTGATGGAAAAGGTAACCGTCATGGCAATGATGACCGTGGTGATCATCATGCTGACAGATACTTTTTTATTCATGGGGAATACCTCTTAAAAACCGTAGACGATCTGCAGCACCACGGTCAGCAGCAAGCTGACGATGATGGCTGCCGCAAAGATCAGGCAGACCACCCGCATCCAGGTCTGGGTCTTTTTGGGGGCTTTGGTGTTCTTTTTGCTGCTCACAGAAAAATCTCCTTTATCTTAGCGGGGAATATAGCCCTTGGGGTTGATGCGTTCGGCCTTATTGGCCACACTGTTGGCCACACTGCTGCCGCGCCACAGCTCGAGATGCAGATGGTTGCCGAAGGAACGGCCGGTGTCGCCCACATTGCCGATGTGGGTGCCCTGCGCAATGGTGGTGCCTGCCACCACAGTGGGCATGCTGACCATGTGCGCATACAGGGTGGAATAGGTGTTGCCGTCGCTCATAGTGCCGTGGTAGATCAGCACATAATAGCCGTAGCCGCCGGTGTTCCAGCCGGCCGCACACACGTAACCGCCGGCTGCAGCATAGATGGGGGTGCCTTCGGGGGCGGCAAAGTCGGTGCCGGCATGCAGCTTCGTTTTTCCGTCCATAGTACGGTAACCAAACTCAGACGAAACACGGGTGTAGGAATTGAGCGGGCAGATAAAGCCGGTAAAACTGATGTTGCCGGCTGCACCGGCTGCACTACCGATCAGAGATTGGATTTCCTTCTTGATTGCTTCATAATCCATGGTATCCTGTGCAATCTGCTCTTCTACATCTTTTCGTGCATTTTCTATTGACAATCGCTCGTTGCTGGCCTGAACCAAGGTCTCTGCCAATTCTTCCTTTTTTTTCTGTAATGTATCTTCTCGTTTTTTCAGTTCGGCCTTCTGGCGTTCCAGTTCGGCAAGCTGTTCTTCCAGTACTGCCTTTTCGGCGTCCAGATCGGCTTTAGCCTTGGCCAATGCATCCAGCTGGGCCTGCATCATGTCCATCACTTCAGTATCTTTGCGGGATACATCCTGAATAGCCTCGCCAAAGGTAAGGAACTGATACAGATTGGAAACCGCCGACAGCATACTCATGGTGCCACTGTCCTTCATTTCCTGCATGGCGGCCATCCGCCGCTTAAAAGCGCCCCACTGGGCATCCAGCTCGCCCTGTTTCTGGTCGATTTCGATCAGCTTCTGCTCAATGGCCGCCTGTGTGGCAAGAATGTCTTGTTCTTTCTGACCTACCACATTCTGTACTTGAGCAATAGATGCAACAACTAAGTTGATTTGTTCTTTCAAATTATCTACTTGCGCTTTTAATACCTTTTCGCGTTTCTCTGCTGCCTTCTCATTTTCTTTAATCTGTGCCAAAAGAGCTTGACCTTCTGCAATTTTCGCTTCCAAATCTGCAAGCTGGC
>JAFULE010000177.1 GCA_017483235.1 Faecalibacterium sp.
GCTCTTCGCCGTCCAGGTACTTCATCATCAGCTCTTCGTCGGTTTCGGCAACAGCCTCGACCAGCAGGCCACGGTACTCCTCGGCCTGATCCAGCATGTCGGCGGGAATCTCTTCCATGCGCATATCGTTGCCCATTTCGTCGTAGTAGACCTCAGCCTTCATCTCCACCAGGTCGATGATACCCTTGAAGGTATCCTCGGCGCCGATGGGCAGCTGAATGGCAACGGGGTTGCACTTCAGGCGGTTGCGCAGCATGTCCAGGCAACGCTCGAAGTTGGCGCCCATGATGTCCATCTTGTTGACGTACACCATACGGGGAACCTTGTAATCGTCAGCCTGACGCCAAACGGTTTCAGACTGGGGCTCGACACCGCCCTTGGCGCACAGAACGGTAACAGAGCCGTCCAGCACGCGCAGGGAACGCTGCACCTCAACGGTGAAGTCAACGTGGCCCGGGGTGTCGATGATGTTGATACGATGCCGATTCTTCTTAAAGGCGGCCGCATCGTTTTTGAAATCGGTATGGGTCCAGTAGCAGGTGGTAGCAGCGGAGGTGATGGTAATACCACGCTCCTGCTCCTGCACCATCCAGTCCATGGTAGCCGAACCGTCATGGGTCTCACCAACCTTGTGGTTGACGCCAGTGTAGTACAGGATACGCTCGGTGGTGGTGGTTTTGCCTGCGTCGATGTGGGCCATAATACCGATGTTTCTCGTCATCTGCAGAGAAACTTCACGCTTGGTAGCCATGGATTATACCTCCTAATCGGCAGCGGATCAATAACGGAAATGAGCGAAAGCCTTGTTGGCCTCGGCCATCTTGTGAGTATCCTCGCGCTTCTTCACGGCAGAGCCGGTGTTGTTAGAAGCATCGATGATCTCGTTGCACAGACGCTGGCTCATGGTCTTTTCACCACGGTTGCGGCTGTAGTTGGTCAGCCAGCGCAGGCCCAGGGTCTCGCGGCGGGCGGGGCTTACCTCCAGGGGAACCTGGTAGTTGGCACCACCGACACGGCGGGTCTTGCACTCGAGGCTGGGCATGATGTTCTCCATGGCCTTTTCAAAGGTCTCCAGGGGATCGTTGCCGGTCTTTTCCTGGATCATGGTGAAAGCATCATAAACGATCTTCTGAGCGACGCCCTTCTTGCCGTCCAGCATAATGTTGTTCACCAGACGGGTGACGAGCTTGGAATTGTAAATAGGATCTGCCAAAACATCGCGCTTGGCAATATTACCTCTTCTAGGCATCTTTCTTCCCTCCTTCACAGAATGATATCATCGGTACTCGAAAGTAGTAAAACTCCCGTTGTGCCATAGTGTCGATCCTCATAAACCGTTAACCATCGGGCCTTGGCCCGACTTGTTATTTATATGGAACGCCTTATGGCGAAAAGATGTTTTAATTACTTCTTCTTAGCACCGGCCTTGGGACGCTTCGCACCGTACTTGGAGCGGGCCTGGCCACGGTTAGCAACACCCTGAGTATCCAGAGTACCACGGATGATGTGGTAACGAACACCGGGAAGGTCCTTAACACGGCCGCCACGGATCAGTACGACGGAGTGCTCCTGCAGGTTATGGCCGATACCGGGAATGTAAGAGGTGACCTCGATACCATTCGTGAGGCGGACACGGGCTACCTTACGCAGAGCAGAGTTGGGCTTCTTGGGGGTCATGGTACGAACAGCGGTGCAGACACCACGCTTCTGGGGGCTGGACAGATCGCTGTACTGCTTCTTCTGCGAGTTGTAGCTCTTCTGCAGAGCGGGAGCAGTGCTTTTCTCAACCAGAACCTCACGGCCCTTGCGTACGAGCTGGTTAAAAGTAGGCATTTTGTTCTCCTTTCTTTTCGTAGTATCCGGCAATTTGCCGGGCTTTTATGCTCAGGCGGCAAGCCGCCGGAACATCCATATAGGCGCAGTTACGCTTTTGCGCGCAACAGTTACAGTTTACACAACTTGCCTGTCAATGTCAACAGTTTTGACCAAAAAAATTCGTGGAATACAGAGAAAAAAAGTTTTTTACAAAAATTGTACGTCCATGGTGTGCAGCCGTGTTTTTTACCGCCCTTCTTCGGGGCAGAATTGCGGTCCGCAGGATAATTTGTAACGCCTTTGCCCACACTGATTTTGTACGCCGCACACCTTATTATAATGGAGGACCTTTATGAACCCTTTTGAACTCAAGCCAAAAAGTCTGGAAGACTGCATTGTAGACTGGAAAACCATGGCCGGTTTCAGCTACGACAAAAACACGGTGGACCCTTACACAAAGCTGCGGGTGATCCTGATGAACGGCACCGAATTCGAATCGGTTTGGATGGGCCACCAGTTCAGCCGCCACTGCTCTGATAATGACCTGCGCCGCGAACTGGCACTGATCCGCCGGTGTGAACAGCAGCAGCAAAAACGGATCGGTGGGCTGAAGCCGGCCGATGAGACCCTGCTGGAGCACACCATTGGTTACGAGATGCTGGCAGTGGACCTGACCAGTGCGCTGGCCCAGACCGAAGAAAACCGCAATGTGAAAAATGCGTTGGACTTCGCGTTGTTGGAAGATTTCGACCATCTGTATCGTTATGCCGATCTGCTGGAAGGTGAACAGGGCGTCGACCCCGCCCGGCTGGTGGGCAGCCACATCGAAATCATGCCTGGCCGCCCCACCATTGCCGAGTATCGCCACCCTTATGACGACATTCGAAGCTGCATTGGCCCGCAGGACAGCCTGCTGACCAAGCTTCACGTAAACATCATCACCGCCGCCGAGCAGCAGACCATGAACTATTATATGAATGGCGCCGGCTTCTACACCAGCGACACCGGCCGGCAGCTGTTCAGTCAGATCGCCATGATCGAAGAGCAGCACGTAAGCCACTACGGCAGCCTGAAGGATCCCAGCCTGAGCTGGCTGGAATGCTTGCTGATGCACGAGTACACCGAATGTTACCTGTACTGGTCTGCCTACGAAAGCGAAACCGACCGCAAGCTGAAAAAGCTGTGGGAAGAGCTGTTCGAGCAGGAGGTTGCTCACCTGCACGCCGCTGCCGCCCTGCTGCAGAAATACGAAGGCAAGGACTGGCAGCAGCTGATCCCCGGCGGCAAGTTCCCCACCCTGCTCACCCTTGCCCCCAGCAAGGACTATGTGCGGCAGGTTCTTCAGCAGGTGCGGCTGACCAGCGACCGGGAGGGCTAC
>JAFULE010000178.1 GCA_017483235.1 Faecalibacterium sp.
AGCTGTCCCTAGTACGAGAGGACCGGGATGGACATACCTCTGGCGCACCAGTTGTTCTGCCAAGGGCATAGCTGGGCAACTATGTATGGATTGGATAAACGCTGAAAGCATCTAAGCGTGAAGCCAGCCCAAAGATAAGATATCCCACTGAGTAATCAGGTAAGATCCCTTGTAGACTACGAGGTTGATAGGCAGCAGGTGTAAGCGTAGTGATACGTTCAGCCAGGCTGTACTAATAGATCGAGGGCTTGACCACATATCTCATTGATACTTCATTTGCTAAGCAGTTTATTATTCAGTTTTGAAGGTATATCCTTCTACATTAAGGAGAAGTTGGCCGGTGTCGATGGCGGTGAGGTCCCACCTGTTCCCATTCCGAACACAGAAGTTAAGCTCACTTGCGCCGACGATAGTTGGCTGGAGACGGCCTGTGAAAATAGGTAGATGCCGATACCAAGTAAAACGCTCAGACAGTAATGTCTGGGCGTTTTCTTTTTGTAAATTTTATGTGTCGCGATACCTAACGGTGATAAAGTAACGGAAAAAGAAGCACTTCTGTGCTATAATAACCAAAAACAATCAAAAAGGAGAAAAAGGAGAAAGACCATGGCCGTAAAAGAATTGAAAACCGCTACTTTTCAGGAGGAAGTTTCCTTTTACCCTGGCACCGTTGTGGTGGATTTCTGGGCCGAGTGGTGCGGCCCCTGCCGGATGCTGAGCCCCATTATGGATGCATTGGCCGAAGAACTGCCCGATGTCAAGGTGATGAAGTGCAACACCGACGAGGAAATGCAGCTGGCGGTGCAGTTTGGCATTGATGCCATTCCCGCCGTGCTGAAGTTTGAAAACGGTCAGCTGGTGGGCCGCTCGCTGGGGTACAAAAACAAAGCCGAAATGAAGGCCTTTATCATCGGCTGATGAGGAGAAACTGTTATGAAAATCTATTTTAACCCCGACGAAACGGTGCGCAATGCCATCCGGGATGGGCTGAAGCGCAAAGAGGGTTACTGCCCCTGCCGGCTGCAGCGTACCGAAGAGAATTTCTGTATGTGCCAGGAGTTTCGCGACCAGATCGCCGACCCCGAGTTTGAGGGCTTCTGCCACTGCCGCCTGTATTATAAGGAAAAGTAAGCCCCAAAGCGGCTTTGGAGTAAAACCATGACCAATCTGGAACTGTTTCGTCACCGCCACCCCGTCGGCTTTTGCATTGCAGCGGCCGTGCTGAGCATGATATTTGTGCTGGGCAGCGGTGTTGTGATCAGTGCGCTGTGTGTGTTTGTGCCGCTGCCCCATGATTATTACGTTCTCGCTTTTCTGCAGGAGGGGCTGGCCACCGTGCTGATCGGCCTTTTGCTGCGCGAAGCGGGCTGCGGCCGGGTGCTGCTGCAAAAGGGCTGCGGCTTGTGGCGCGGGCTGGCCGTGGGGTTGTATCCGCTGATACTGATCGGCTTTGCAACGGTTTCCATGCTGGCCCAGTCGCTGGGTGCGGGGGCCGCGCTGGCTGCACCGGTACGCATTGTAGCCTTTGTTGGCACCATGGTACTGATCGGTCTGGCCGAAGAAATGGCCTTTCGCGGCCTGATCGCCACCACCCTGCTGGAGCATTTCGGTACCGGCCGTGTCGGCGTGTGGAAGGCGGTAACCCTGTCCGGTCTGTTGTTTGGGCTTGCCCACATGACAAACCTGTTTGGTGCGCAGCCGCTGGGCGTGTTGGTACAGGTGGCGGTGACCACCGTGCTGGGCATGCTGTTTGCTGCCATCTATTACCGCACCGGCAATTTGTGGGTGGTGATCTTTCTGCACACCGCTATGGATTTTGCCAGCCTGTGTCAGGGCGGGCTGTTTGCAGGCAGTGCAGCGGATCAGGGGGTAGAACAGCTGATCTCCGGCTATACTCTGATCAATCTTGCCCCGGTGATCACCTACGGCATTCCGCTGGCATTTTTGCTGCGCAAGAAAAAGCTGGCCGAAATTCAGGCTTTGTGGACGAAAAACTGAAACAAAAAAAGAAGACGCGGAGTACTTCCGCGTCTTCTTTTTTATTCGTAGTCGATGGGCAGGGTGGGCAAGCCGTTCAGCTGCAGATCGGCGGTGTGCCCAGTGATGTATTCGTAGTACCCCTGTGCGGCGATCATAGCGCCGTTGTCGCCGCAGAACTTCAGATGCGGCAGGTACACCTTGGCACCCAGCTTCTGGGCGCCGTCGTTCACCAGCTGGCGCAGCCGCCCGTTGGCGGCCACACCGCCGGCCAGACACACCTGCTGTGCCCCGGTGTCGGCGGCAGCCAGCAGCAGTTTTTCGGCCAGAATGCCGGCGATCCGCTCCTGAAAGCTGGCGGCAAGATCGTTTACGTTGACCGTTTCACCCTTCATCTGGCACTTGTTTACCTCGTTGAGCACCGCAGTTTTCAGGCCGGAAAAGCTGACGTTGTACCGGCCTTCCACGTGGGGCACCGGCAGCTTGTAGGCTTTGGGGTCGCCGGTTTTGGCGGCGGCAGCCACGCTGGGGCCGCCCGGATAGCTGAGCCCCAGGGTGCGGGCCACCTTGTCAAAGGCTTCGCCGGCAGCGTCGTCCACCGTGCGGCCCAGCACCTTGAATTTGGTATAGTCCTCCACCTGCACGATGTGGCTGTGGCCGCCCGACGCCACAAGGCAGAGGAAGGGCGGTTTCAGTTCGGGATGGGTCAGATACAGAGCGGCGATGTGCCCGCGCAGATGATGCACCGGCACCAGCGGCTTGCCCGCGCCGTAGGCCAGGCCCTTGGCAAAGTTGACCCCCACTAGAACCGCACCGATCAGGCCGGGGGCAAAGGTGACCGCCACCGCGTCGATGTCAGCGATGGACAGTTTTGCGTCGGCCAATGCCTTTTCGGCGGTGGCGCTGATGTATTCGCAGTGGCGGCGGCTGGCAATTTCGGGTACTACGCCGCCGTACAGCGCCTGTTCGGCCACGCTGGTGGCGATGACGTTGGAGATGACCCTGCGGCCGTCCTCGACGATGGAAACGGCGGTTTCGTCGCAGGTGGATTCGATGCCAAGAATGTACATAGCAGATTTACCTCGTGAGGGGATTTTTGTTCCTTTCTTGAAAGAAAGGAGCCGAAAGAACTTTTGGATCGCGGCGCAAAAAGCTTTGCGCCGCAGATTTTTTATCTCGATTACTGCACGGTTTTGCCCGGCCCGGGGCTGCTGCCGGCGGGCAGCGGGAAAAGGGGAGCAAGGGGGATTATTTGCGGTTGCGTCGCTTGTACACCACCCGTGCCAGCACAAGCACCACCACACAGGCGGCGGCAAACAGTGCGATCATGGCAGCAACGCCGCTGCGCAGGTCCAGAAAGCTTCCATTGACCGGTGCGGTCAGAATATTGACCGCCGAAAACAGCATCAGTGCCGGTACGGCAAAGGGCAGCGCGCGCATTGGCTGGCTGTCGGTGATGCCGCACAGCACATATTGGATGCCGAACAGCACGGCCAGTGCCAGAGGAACAAGCAGATACAGGGTGTAGTCGGTACCGTTGATCATCAGCATAGCAAACCTCGTTTTGTAACATCCCGTGCGGCACAAAGAATTTTGTGCCGCTGTCAAAAAGTTTTTTTCGGTTCCTTTTTGTTCACAAAAAGGAACAACCGTTCCTCAGTGTGCTTCCAGCCAGTTTTTGCCCCGGTTCACCTCGGCGGTCAGGGGTACGGCGTACTGCACACAGCCCATCATCTCTTCGGCCAGAATGGCAGCAGCCTTGTCGGCCTCGGCCTCGGGCGCTTCCACGATCAGCTCGTCGTGTACGGTCAGGATCAGCCGGCTTTCCATCTGCTCGGTGCGCAGGCGGCGCCATACCCGCACCATGGCCAGCTTGATTACGTCGGCGGCGGTGCCCTGAATGGGGGTGTTGCGGGCCATCCGCTCGCCGGACGACCGCACCTGAAAATTGCTGCTTTGCAGCTCGGGCAGCGCGCGGCGGCGGCCGAACAAGGTGGAAACATAGCCGTTCTGCTTGCCGTCGGCGATCACCTGCTGCATATACTCGTCTACTTTCGGGAAGGTGTTCAGGTAATTCTTCAAAAAGGCATCCGCTTCCTTGACCGATACGCCCAGATCCTGCGACAGGCTGAACGCGCCCTTGCCGTACATGATGCCAAAGTTGATGGCCTTGGCGTCGCTGCGCAGCCGGGGGGTCACCTGCTCGGGGGCGATGCCGTAGATCTTGGCGGCGGTGCTGCGGTGAATGTCCTCGCCGTTCAAAAAGGCGGCCTGCATATGCTCGTCGCCGGTGATGTGGGCCAGAATGCGCAGCTCGATCTGGCTGTAGTCGGCATCGAGAAAGACACAGCCCGGCTTTGCAATGAAATATTTGCGCAGCCGGCTGCCCAGCTCGGTGCGGATGGGGATGTTCTGCAAATTCGGTTCAAGGCTGGACAAACGGCCGGTGCGGGCTTCGGTCTGGTTGAAGATGGAATGGATGCGCCCATCCTCGGCAATCACCTTCAAAAGCCCCTCCACATAGGTGCTGTTCAGCTTCTGGTAGGTGCGGTATTCCAGAATATCCTCCACCACCGGGGCAATATGGCGCAGGCTTTCCAGGGTGGCGGCGTCGGTGCTCCAGCCGGTTTTGGTCTTTTTGCCGTGGGGCAGGCCCATCTTTTCAAACAGGGCTTCGCCCAGCTGCTTGGGGCTGTTCAGGTTGAATTCGTACCCCACTTCCAGATAGATGCGCTTGAGCGAATCCTCCAGCAGGCGGCGCAGTTCCACGCCAAACTGCTCGATGCCCTCCCGGTCTACCAGTACGCCCAGCCGGGTCATGTCGGCCAGTACCTGCGCCAGGGGGAACTCGATCTCGCTGTACAGGGCATCCTCGCCCTTTTCGGTAATGGCGGCCTTCATCTTGTCAAACAGGCTGCGCAGTTTGCCCGCTTCGGGCCAGTCCTCGCAGATAAAATCTTCTTCGGCGCGGTAGCTGGCTTCCAGCTCACCCACCTGATACTTGCTGGCCGAAGCGTCCAGCAGATAGGCGGCCAGCTTGCCGTCCCACACAATGCTGCTGCCCCAGCCGCCGGCTGCCATGGCTGCGGCGTACAGGGGGGCGCTGTCGAACACTTCCAGCTTCACATTGGCGTCGTCCAGCAGGGCGGGCAGCTGCCCGTCGGCCACCGGGCAGACGGTGCTGCCCTGTACCGCATACCAGTGGGCGGGGCGCACTTCGACATTTTTGCTGCCCTGCTTTTCGATCACCGCCGGCCGCTGAGCCAAAAGCCATGTTCCGGTGGGGGCGGTGGGCAGTTCGGTGGCCTGCACCACAGGGGTTTCCCGGGAAATAACCTCGGTTTCGTCTTCCGGGGCGGCAGCGGCTTTCACACCGGCCAGCCCAAGGCGGGGGATCAGGCTGTGAA
>JAFULE010000179.1 GCA_017483235.1 Faecalibacterium sp.
GCCGACTATCAGGTGTTCAAGGGTGCGCTGGCCGCTGTGGCTGAGCACATGTGTGCCCTGCATGCCTCGGACGGCGAAGGTGCCACCCACCTGATCACCTGCACCGTTACCCACGCCCCCACCCATCAGGTGGCCCGCGCGGTGGCCAAAAGCGTGGTCTGCTCCAACCTCTTCAAGGCGGCTGTGTTTGGCCGCGATGCCAACTGGGGCCGCATCCTGTGTGCCATCGGCTACACCCCCGGCGATTTTTCCATCGATAAGGTGTCGGTGCGGCTGGCCAGCGAGTACGGCGAGGTGCATGTGTGCGAAAACGCCGCCTACCATCCCTACAGCGAAGAAGAGGCCAGCAAGGTGCTCAGCGCCCACGACATCACCGTCAAGGTGGACATGGGCACCGGCGAAGCCGAAGGCAAGGCCTGGGGCTGCGATCTGACCTATGATTATGTGCGCATCAACGGCGACTATCGTTCCTGAGCGCACGGCTGCGGCGCATCCGCTGTGTTAGGCGTGCGCTCGCGTATCGGTATACGCGTCGCTTGCGCCTGCCTTGCGGCTGCAACCCCATCCGCGGCTCAGGAAAAGCATCGGATAACAGCTGCAACCCCATCCACGGCGCGGCCGAAAGGCATTCACATCTTATAAAAGTTGGTGAACCCATGAAAAACGAACAAATGGCCCGGCTTTTCAGCGAAGCCACCCCCTATATCCAGAAATACCATGGCAAAACCATGGTCATCAAATACGGCGGCAACGCCATGATCAACGAAGAACTGAAAAACGCCGTGATGAACGACCTTGTCACCCTGACTTTGCTGGGGGTGCGGGTGGTGCTGGTACACGGCGGCGGCCCTGCCATCAACCAGATGCTGACCAAGGTGGGGGTCGAAAGCCGCTTCGAGGGTGGCCTGCGGGTCACCGATGGCCCCACCATGGAAATTGTACAGCAGGTGCTGGCCGGCAAGGTCAACAAGGATCTGGTGGCCCTGCTGCATGGCCGCGGCGTGGGCCTGTGCGGCATGGACGGCCAGATGCTGCGCTGCACCCAGAAGGATGAAAAGCTGGGTTATGTGGGCGAGATCGACCGGGTGGACACCACCCTGATCGAAAACCTGCTGAACAGCGGGTTCATCCCGGTGATCGCCACCGTCGGCATGGACGACGAGGGCAACCCTTACAACATCAACGCCGATACCGCCGCTGCCAAAATCGCCATCGCCCTCAAGGCCGAAAAGCTGGTGTCCATGACCGACATCGCCGGTCTGCTGCGGGATAAAACCGACGAAACCACCCTCATCCCCGAGGTGGAGGTCAGCGAGATCGAAGGCTACAAGGCGGCCGGCATCATTGCCGGCGGCATGATCCCCAAAATCGAGGGCATGGCCGACGCCATCTATCAGGGCGTGCACGAGGCGGTCATCATCGACGGCCGGGTGCTGCACTCGGTGCTGCTGGAGATGTTCAGCGACCGCGGCTCGGGCACCCTGTTCTATCGCCGCCGCCGGCGCGAGTAAGCTGCTGCCCGCCCGCGCAGAGCAATCGAAAAAACATTGCGGTGTAATTGGTTTGGTTTTGCACCGCTTTCGCCCCGCCCCGCGGACGCTGCGCCGGAACGCTTGCAGCAATGATTCCGCGCCTGAAACGTTTTTGGGTCCCTTTTTTCAAAAAGGGACAACAGAAAGGAGCATCCACCATGAACTCCGAACAGATCATCGGGCTGGACAACGCCCACGTGCTGCACACCTACGGCCGCAACCCGCTGGCGCTTACGCAGGGCAGCGGCCTGACCGCTTACAGCCCCGAAGGCAAGCCCTATCTTGACTTCACCAGCGGCATCGGTGTTACCAGCCTGGGCTTCTGCAACCCGGCGTGGGTGGCCGCGGTTTCGCAGCAGGCCGCCGCGCTGCAGCACACCAGCAACCTGTACTACACTGCCCCCTGCGCCCAGCTGGCCGCAAAGCTGTGCGCGCGCACCGGGCTGGACAAGGTGTTTTTCGCCAACTCCGGCGCCGAAGCCAACGAGGGCGCCATCAAGGCCGCCCGTAAATACAGTGTGGACAAATACGGCCCCGGCCGCCACAAGGTCATCACTTTGGTCAACAGCTTCCACGGCCGCACTGTTATGACCCTGACCGCCACCGGGCAGGATGTGTTCCACAACTACTTTGGCCCCTTCAACGAGGGCTTTGCCTATGCCCCCGCCGGCGATCTGGACGCCCTGACCGCCCTTGTGGACCACACCACCTGCGCCGTTATGCTGGAGCTGGTGCAGGGCGAAGGCGGCGTGATGGCCCTTGCCCCAGACTATGTGGCCGCGGTGCGCGCCCTGTGCAAGGAAAAAGACCTTCTGCTGATCGTGGACGAGGTGCAAACCGGCGTGGGCCGCACCGGCAAATTTCTGTGCTGCGAGCACTACGGCTTCGTGCCCGACATCGTCACCCTGGCCAAGGGCCTGGGCGGCGGTTTGCCCATCGGCGCGGTGCTGATGACCGACGCCGTGGCCGCCGGCATGACCCCCGGCACCCATGGCTCCACCTATGGCGGCAACCCGGTGGCCTGCGCCGGTGCAAACGTGGTGCTGGATACCCTCACCGACGAATTTCTGCACAAGACCGACGCACTGGCCCAGCAGCTGCGCGCCGGACTGGAAAAACTGCCCCATGTAAAAGGGCTGTCCGGCATTGGCCTGATGGTGGGCATCGACTTTGCCGACGGCATCAAGGCCGCCGACGTGCTGGCCGCCTGCCGCGAAAAGGGCCTGCTGGTGCTTACCGCAAAAACCCGGCTGCGGCTGCTGCCGCCGCTGGTGCTTACCGCGCAGGATGTGGACGCCTGCCTTGAAATTCTGGGCGGGGTGCTGGCCGAAATGCCCGCCCCGGCCGCCGAATAAAGGGGGCGCAGCATGGATCATCTGCTCAAACTGCGCGACCTTACCCCCGCCGAGCTGACCCACATTCTGGATGTGGCCGATGCCCTCAAGGCCGCACAGAAGGCCGGCGGCACCGACAAGCTGCTGGCCGGCAAAAGCATCGCGCTGCTGTTCAGCCGCCAGTCCACCCGCACCCGCGCCAGCTTCGATGTGGGCGTGTACCAGCTGGGCGGCCTTGGCAGCTTTATGAACGCCGCCACCGAGCTGCAGGCCGCCAACGGCGAACCTGTGCAGGACACCGCCCGCGCCCTTGGCCGCTATTACGATGCGGTGGTGTGGCGCACCGCCCGGCAGGCCGATCTGGAAGAATTTGCCCAGTGGGCCGGGGTGCCGGTGATCAACGGCATGACCGAGTACAGCCACCCCTGTCAGGTGCTGGCCGACCTGATGACCATTCGGGAACGGCTGGGCGGCCTGCAGGGCAAAAAGCTGGCCTTTGTGGGCGACGGCAACAACATGGCAAACAGCCTGATCGTGGGCGGCCTGTTGGCCGGCATGCAGGTCAGCTGTGCCTGCCCCAAGGGCTGCCGCCCCGCCGCTGACGTGTTGATGTTTGCCCACAAGTACGGTGCGCAGTTCACCTATACCCATGACCCCGCCGAAGCGGTGCGCGGCGCCGACGTGGTGGCCACCGACGTGTGGACCGGCGCGCCGGACTACGGCAGCGAAGGCGGCCGCCGGCAGTTTGCGGGGTTTCAGCTCAACAAGGGCTTGCTGGCCCACACCAAGCCCGGCTGCATGGTGCTGCACCGGCTGCCCGCCCGCCGCGGCGAAGAGATTGCCCCCGCCGTGCTGGAAGCCCACGCCGCCGAGATCTTTGACGAAACCGAAAACCGCCTGCACGTGCAAAAAGCGGTGCTGGCCATCCTGCTGGCCGGGAAGTAAGCGTAATACAGCAGTTTTCCCGGGAAATAACCACAAAAATCAACCGAAAAACCGCCGGGGTGTTCAAGTCGGCATTGACGACACCCCGGCGGTTTGGTATAATAATAAGGCTTTGAAGCAAGTTGGAGATGTACCCAAGCGGTTGAAGGGTCCGCACTCGAAATGCGGTAGGCGGGTAACACCGTGCAAGGGTTCGAATCCCTTCATCTCCGCCATAGCAAAAAGACAGGGATACCTGTCTTTTTGCTTTATCACC
>JAFULE010000180.1 GCA_017483235.1 Faecalibacterium sp.
ACACTGTTGGCCACACTGCTGCCGCGCCACAGTTCAAGATGCAGATGGTTGCCAAAAGAGCGGCCGGTGTCGCCCACATTGCCGATGTGGGTACCCTGTGCAATGGTGGTGCCTGCCACCACGGTGGGCATGCTGACCATGTGGGCATACAGGGTAGAATAGGTATTGCCATCGCTCATAGTGCCGTGGTAGATCAGCACATAGTAGCCGTAGCCGCCGGTGTTCCAGCCAGCCGCACACACATAACCGCCGGCTGCAGCATAGATGGGGGTGCCTTCGGGGGCGGCAAAGTCGGTGCCGGCGTGCAGCTTGCGCTGGCCGTTCAGGGTACGGTAGCCGAACTCGGACGAAACACGGGTGTAGGAATTAAGCGGGCAGATAAAGCCGGTAAAACTGATGTTGCCGGCTGCACCGGCTGCACTACCGATCAGGGTTTGGATCTCGCTCATGACAGCGTTATAGTCCATGATGTCCGAATCCAGCTGCTCCTGCGCCTGCTTCTGAGCCTCTTCGGCACTCAGCAGATCGTTGCTGGCCTGCACCAGTGTTTTGGCAAGGTCGTTTTGCTTTGCTTTCAGCGAGTCTTCCCGCTTTTTCAGCTCGGCTTTCTGTCGTTCCAATTCGGCAAGCTGTTCTTCCAGCACTGCTTTTTCGGCATCCAGCTCGGCTTTGGCCTTGGCCAGCGCGTCCAGCTGGGCCTGCATGGCATCCATTACCTCGGTATCCTTGCGGGATACGTCCTGAATGGCCTCGCCAAAGGTCAAAAACTGATACAGATTGGAAACCGCCGACAGCATACTCATGGTACCGCTGTCCTTCATTTCCTGCATGGCGGCCATCCGCCGCTTAAAAGCGCCCCATTGGGCATCCAATTCGGCCTGTTTCTGGTCGATTTCGATCAGCTTCTGTTCAATGGCCGCCTGTGTGGCAAGGATGTCCTGCTCTTTCTGGCCAACCGCCGCCTGCACCTGCGCAATGGAAGCGGTGATTACATCGATCTGACTTTTCAGATTGCTGACTTGAGCTTCCAGGTTTTTCTTGCGCTGCTTGGCTTCACTGGTGTTCTGCTTCATCTGCTCCAGCGCAGCCCGGTCGGCCGCCAGCTTTGCCTCCAGATCAGCCAGCTGCTGGCGCAGTTCTTCCTCGGTTTCGGCATACGCCGCAGGGGCCGCCGCGCTGCCCAGACAAAGGGCCAGCATCAGGCAGGCCATACCCATGGCCGCCGCCCGCAGCAGGGCACTGAAAGACTTGCGCTTGCACATAAGAGTGGTTCCTTTCGAAAAATCAGACATTGAGATGCTTGCGAATGGAGGTAACACTGCCAATGCCGCCTACCAGCGCACCGCCCGCCAGAAAAGCCGGCAGGACATAATACCACACCTGCTCAAAGGGCACCAGCGAGGCGCTGATCAGGGTATACCAGAAGCCGGTCAGGTTGACCGATGCTTTGATCAGACCATAATAGCCGGCCAGCACAGCGGCCGACGCCAGTGCGCCCGAGATCATACCCACGCCCACACCTTCGACAAAGAAGGGCCAGCGGATAAAGCCGTTGGTGGCGCCCACATACTTCATAATATTGATCTCTTTGCGGCGAGCGTAAACGCTGAGGCGGATGGTGTTGGAAATAACCACAATGGACACCACGCCCAGCACCGCCACCAGAATGTAGCCTGCATAGGTGATGACACGCTGCACATTCACAAAGATATCGGTCATTTCCACGGCGGCCGAAACCTTGACCACGTGGGGCACGGTTTCCAGCCGGTCGCAGATGGCTTCGATGTTTTCCAGGTCGTTGATCACAACGCTGAAATTGGCCTTGAAGGGGTTTTCGCCCTCGGCTTCAAAAGCGTCCCACAGGCTGGCATACTCTTCCATATAGCCGCGGTACTCGTCCAGCACGTCTTGCTTGGAGTAGTAGTCCACCGAGGCCACACCCGCGATCTCTTTGATCTGGCTTTCCAGCGCGGCCACCTCGTCGGCAGTGCCCTCCCATTCGGGATCGATGTACACGATAGTCTCGTTCTGGCTGCCCAGATAGGTGACAAGGCTGTCCACATTCAGGGTAAACAATGCCGCTACACCGGTAATGATCAGGCAGGCGGTCAGCACGCCTACACCGGCCAGGGTCATCAAACGGTTGGCCCCCATGTTGTGGAAGCCCTGTTTGGTAAGATACTTAAAGCTGGACCAGTTCATGCGTCGACCTCCTGAAAGCTGTTGGGGGCGGGAACATCGCTTACCACATGGCCGTGCTCGATGGTGATGACACGCTGATGGAACCGGTTGACCAGCTCGTGCTCGTGGGTAACCACCACCACCGTAATGCCCACGCTGTTGATGGCGCTGAGCAGCTCCATCATTTCAAAGCTCAGCTCGGGGTCGATGTTGCCGGTGGGTTCGTCGGCAATGATCAGCTGGGGCGAATGCACCAAGGCGCGGGCCAGCGCCACACGCTGCTGCTCGCCGCCGGACATTGCTTCGGGCAGACTGTCGGCCTTATCGGCCAGACCCACCAGATCCAGCACATAAGGCACACGCTCTTTGATCTTTTTTTCGGGGATGTTGGTCACCCGCATGGCAAAGGCCACATTTTCATAGGCGGTCATGGTGGGGATCAGGCGGAAATCCTGAAACACCACACCCATCTGACGGCGCAGATAGGGAATGTCCCGCTCGCGGATACGGGCAACGTCCTGCCCATTGACAAACACCGAACCCTCGGTGGGCTTTTCTTCCCGCAGGATCATTTTCAGAAAGGTGGATTTGCCCGCGCCGGAATGGCCCAGCACAAACACAAATTCGCCTTTTTCAATATGCAGGCTGACATCCTCCAGCGCGACGTTGTCGCCGGGATATACCTTGGTAACGTTTTCGAAACGGATCATAGGCAAAGGCTCCTTGTAACACAACAGGCGGGCCGTTTTGCACAGCCCTTGTTATTTACACGATTGAGGCGGCCGGAATATTGCCGCTTTCTGTCACCTTAAGCGGAACTTAAGGGTTGAAAAAGGGCCGCCGCCTGCGGCGACGGCCCTTGCAGTATGAACTTAGTACTTGGCAGGGTTGTTGGACAGATACTTCTTAACCATCAGCGCTACCTTGAAGACGATGGCATCGTCAAACTCGCGCAGGTCCAGACCGGTCAGCTTCTTGATCTTTTCCAGACGGTAAACCAGAGTGTTGCGGTGCACAAACAGACCGCGGCTGGTTTCGGAAACGTTCAGGTTGTTTTCGAAGAAACGCTGGATGGTAAACAGGGTTTCCTGATCCAGGCTTTCGATGCTGCCCTGCTTGAACACTTCCTTCAGGAACATTTCGCACAGGGTGGTGGGCAGCTGATAGATCAGGCGGGCAATGCCCAGATTGTCGTAGCTGACAATCTGCTGCTCGGTGTCGAACACCTTGCCCACTTCCATGGCGATCTGAGCTTCCTTAAAGCTGATGGCCAGATCCTTGACGCTGGAAATAGGGGTGCCAATGCCAACCACAGCCTTGATGTAATGCTCGCCGGACAGATTGTCCACAATGCTGGCGGCCAGCTTTTCCAGATCGTGATGGTCAATGCCCTTGCGGAGCTCTTTGACCAGCACGGTGTCGGTTTCGCTGATGTTGAACACAAAGTCCTTCTGCTTATCAGGGAACAGGCTGTTGACCACATCGTAAGCAGGAATATCGCTGCCCGAGGTGACCCGAATGATCAGCACCACGCGGGAAACATCGGTGGCAAAGTGCAGCTCGCGGGCCTTGGCGAAAATATCGCCGGGCAGAATGTTATCCAGCACAACATTCTTGATGAAGTTGGCCTTATCGAACTTTTCGTCGTGGTACTGCTTGATGCTCTGCATGCTGATGGCCAGCACCGCCGCAAACTGGGCAGCCATCTCGTCGCCGCCCTCGACAAATACCGCGTAGTCATAATGTTTGGAACTGGTAAACTGATGGTAGGTGTAGCCATCCATGTGGAATTTATCGCCGGCGGTCATGCGCTCGACAGCGTAGCCGTCCCGCATTTCGCCGATCAGGTTCAGGTCAGAGCAGGCAATGACGGTACCAGTCTCGTCCACAACACCTACAACGCGATCGATCGCGTCTTTCATCTGATACACGACGCTTTGGAATACTCTGTTGGCCATATTTGTACAACCCCTTTTTCTCTTTGGAACAAAGCCGCAATTCGTGCTTGTGATTTTGAACAATAACACAGCACTACAATCTATATTTTACACAATAGAATTTACTTTCGCAACAGTTTTCAACAAAAAAATTTCGAATTATTTGGTCAAAATAGATGCGCGGCAAAAAACGCTGCAAAAAACAGGCTTTTTGTCGGATAATCCGCCGCAAAAAGCGTTTATTTTTTCGAGACTGCTCCCCTGCCAGCTCTTATTGTCCGCCGGTGATCTGCTGTTTCTCAGCCTCGGTCAGCAGCCGCCAGCCGCCTGCAGGCAGCGTTTCGTCCAGCCAAAGGCCGCCGATGGCGTTGCGGTGCAGTTCGTTTACCCCCGCACCGTACACCCCAAACATCCGCTTGATCTGGTGGTAGACCCCCTGCTTCAGGGTGACCCGCACGGTCAGTCCATCGGCTGAAAGAGGCTGCACCTGTGCCGGCGCCAGCAGCTGGCCGTCGGCCAGTGTAACCCCCGCGGCAAACCCGGCCTGCATTTCGGCGGTAAGGGGGGTGTCCAGCACCACAGTGTAGGTTTTGGGCACATGGCGTTTGGGGGCTAGAATGTCGTGGGCAAATACTCCGTCGTCGGTGAGCAAAACAAAGCCGGTGCTGGTTTTGTCAAGTCTTCCGGCCGGGAAGAGCTGCCGCCTGGGAAACTGCTGCTTTACCAGGTCCACCACCGTTACTTCGCCCGGTTTGCCCTCGCTGGCGCTGATCACCCCCTGGGGCTTATTGAGCATGATGTACACAAACGGCTCGCGCCGGGCAAGGGTCTTGCCCGCCGCCGTGATCACTTCATCGCCTGTGATCTGGGCGTCGGCCTTTTTGCACAGGGTACCGTCCACCATTACCCGACCTTTCTGAATGTGGGCGCGGGCCTCGCTGCGGGTGCAGGGCAGGTTTTCGGCAATAAACTTATCCAAACGCATGGAAAGCTTCCTTTCATTCCGAACAGCGGCCCGGGGTAGTGTGCCCCGGGCCGCTGGACTATTTTGATTTTTGCTCAGATGCCGGCCGCACGGAACACGTCGCGGAAATTGAGCACCTTCTGGTGGGTGGCCGTGGTGGTAACGCCCTGCGCCAGAAGCTTGTTGTAATAGCCTTCGCCCACCTGATAGCGCAGCAGGGCTGCGTCCTCATTACCGGTATAATTCATGTGATAGCGCAGCAATGCGCCGCCCGCCTGCATATTCAGGTAGGGATCCAGCAGATCTGCTATCTGGGTCACACCGGGCACCTTACGTTTGACGAAGTTCTCGCACACATCGTTGATCTGCATCAGGCCCCAGTCGGTGGTGCCGTTGGTGTTCAGATGGGTAGCGCCGGCCTGAAAGCGGCTTTCGTTGTGGATGATGGCCAGCACCATTTCATAGCTGACACCGGCCGACTGTGCCACCGCCCAGGCATACATTTTATACTCATCCGGCCAGGCATTGTACAGCCGGATCTGCTCCAGATGGGTGTAGCTGGGGTCAGTGCACTGCAGCACCGGACCCAGCGGCACTGGGGTGGGTTCCGGCGTGGGGACCGGGGTTGGCACTGGGGTGGGAACCGGAGTTGGTGCAGGTGTGGGTTCCGCTGTCGGCGCGGCAGTGGGTTCCGGTGTTGGCACCGGAGTAGGCGCCGGAGTAGGCTGTTCGGCCGGGGGCGGGCTGACCGCACCAGAAGCAGCCCCCTCTTCCCCGCCTTCAGGGGTGGGCATTGGTGTAGGCACCGGCGTGGGTACGGGGGTAGGTTCCGGTGTAGGGACGGGGGTGGGTTCCGGCGTGGGAACCGGAGTCGGCACCGGGGTCGGTACAGGAGTTGGTACAGGAGTCGGTACCGGCGTGGGGCCTGGAGTGGGTATGACCGGCATCACCACCACAAATGTGTCGTCAAAATCATCCTCATGGCCGCCGAAGTATTCCTCTTCGCTGTCGTAGATAACGTCGTTGGTGTCTTCTTCAATCAGAATTTCCAGCTGCTTGAGCTTTTCGTCGGTCAGTTTCAGAAAATCCTCGATGGGGGCAATGGTGGGCCGGGCGGTAGGCTCGGCAGTAGGCAGTGCCGGCTGGGACGATGCCGGGCTGTCCGGGGTGGGGGCGGCGGTAGGGGCCACCGTGGCCGTGGGTTCGGGCTGGGTTGGCAGCTGGCTGCCCGGCAGATTGGGCATAAACCACACCGCACCCACAAGGGCCACTGCCCCGATGAGCATCTGTTGAATTTTTCGTTTCTGTGCTCGCTTCATGCAGGCCCCCGGTAACGTTTGGCCGCAGCCGGCGGCTGCGGGGTGATATTCGGCTTTTAGTATAACAGAAAGGCCGCCCTTTTGGCAAGGTTTACGAATTTTCGCCATTTTTTCACAATTGTGGAAGCCCCTTCCGGCGCAAAAGAGCCGCCCCATAACAGGGCGGCTCAGTTTGCAAAAAACTCGTATTACAGCTTAAAGTATTCCACGCCGGATTCGAACAGCGGCTGATACTTGTCGCCGGGTACATTTTCGTACAGGAAGGCACCGCTGCGCTCGGAATGGCCCATCTTGCCGAAGACACGGCCGTCCGGGCTGAGGATGCCCTCGATGGCCATCATCGAGCCGTTGGGGTTGTAGCGGCGATCCATGGTGGGGTTGCCGTCCATATCCACATACTGGGTGGCCACCTGACCGTTGGCAATCAGCTGCTGCAGCACCGTCTCGGGGGCAACAAAGCGGCCCTCGCCGTGGCTGATGGCGATGGTGTGTACCTCGCCGGGGTTGCAGCGGGTCAGCCAGGGGCTGCCGGTGTTGGCAATGCGGGTGTTGACCAGCATGCTCTGGTGGCGGCCGATGGTGTTGAAGGTAAGGGTTGGGTCGTTTTCGGTGATGGGGCGAATGTCGCCGTAGGGCACCAGACCCAGCTTGACCAGTGCCTGGAAGCCGTTGCAGATGCCCAGCATCAGGCCGTCGCGCTGCTGCAGCAGGCGGCGCACCGCCTCGGTGACAGCAGGGTTGCGGAAGAAGCTGGCAATGAACTTGGCGCTGCCGTCCGGCTCGTCGCCGCCCGAGAAGCCGCCGGGCAGCATAACAATCTGGCTTTGATCAATGGCCTTGACCAGCGCCTGGCAGCTTTCGGCCACGGCGGCGGGGGTCAGATTGTTGATCACCATGATCTGCGGCTCGGCACCGGCGCGGGCAAAGGCCTTGGCGGTGTCGTATTCGCAGTTGGTGCCGGGGAACACCGGAATGATCACCTTGGGCTTGGCCACCCCGACCTTGGGGGCGGCAGGTGCAGCAACATTGCCGTTGATGGGGGCAACCGTTTCGCCCGCTTTGCGGTAGGGGAAGACCGGCTCCAGCTTTGCCTCCCACTTTTCCTGCAGGGCGGCCATATCCAGCGTTTCGCCGCAGGCCACAAAGGTGTACTTGTCAGTGGTAACGCCCAACAGCATGCCGGCGGGGGCATCATCGGCCATTTCCAGCACAATGGAACCGTAGGCCGGGGCGAACATTTCGCTGGTGGTCAGGTTTGCGGTAACCTCAAAGCCAATGCGGTTGCCCAGACCCATCTTGAACAATGCTTCGGCGATACCGCCGTAGCCCACCGAGCAAGCGGCCAGCACCTTGCCGGAACGGATCAGCTCTTCCACCTTTTCGTACACAGACTTTTGGCTGGTCAGATCAGAGCAGATGGCATCATCATACATGGGGCGCATCAGCACCACGGTGCTGCCGGTTTTCTGGAACGCGGCGCTGGTCACATGCTGGGCATGGCCCACAGCGGTGGCAAAGCTGACCAGCGTGGGGGGCACGTCCAGATCCTCGAAGCTGCCGGACATGCTGTCCTTGCCGCCGATGGAACCGATGCCCAGACCCATCTGGGCATCCAATGCGCCCAGCAGGGCAGCCAGAGGCTTGCCCCAGCGCTCGGGTTTTGCACCCAGACGCTCGAAGTATTCCTGGAAGGTCAGGTAAGCGTCGCCGCTGCGGAAGCCGGCAGCCACCAGCTTGGTGACGCTTTCCACCACGGCGGTGCGGGCGCCGCGGTACTGGTCGGCGCTCATCAGATAGGGGTTGTAGCCCCAGGCCATGCCGCTGCAGGTGGTGGTTTCGCCGTCCACCGGCAGCTTGGCCGCCATGGCATTTTCGGGGGTAAGCTGATATTTGCCACCAAAGGGCATCAGCACGGTGGCCGCACCGATGGTGCTGTCGAACCGTTCGCTCAGGCCCTTTTTGCTGCACACGTTCAGGTCGCTGACCATACTGGCCATCTTTTTACCAAAGGTGAAGCCGTCCCACTGGGGCTTCCACACCTTTGCCGCTTCAACATGAACGGTCTGGTGCTTTTCGGCGCCGTTGGAGTTGAGGAATTCGCGGCTGATATCCACGATGGCGGTGCCATTCCAGTACATCAGCAGCCGCTTTTCTTCGGTAACGGTGGCAACGGGGGTAGCCTCGAGGTTTTCCTCGTGGGCCAGCGCAATAAAGGCATCCACATCCTCGGGGGCAAGGGCCACGGCCATGCGCTCCTGGCTTTCGCTGATGGCCAGTTCGGTGCCGTCCAGACCCTCGTACTTCTTGGTGACCTTGTTCAGGTCGATGGTCACGCCGTCGGCCAGCTCGCCAATGGCTACCGACACACCGCCTGCGCCAAAGTCGTTGCAGCGCTTGATCATCGCGCAGGCGTCCTTGCGGCGGAATAGCCGCTGCAGCTTACGCTCGGTGGGGGCGTTGCCCTTCTGCACCTCGGCACCGCAGGTCTCAAGGCTTTCCAGTTTATGGGCCTTGGAAGAGCCGGTGGCGCCGCCGATGCCGTCGCGGCCGGTGCGGCCGCCCAGCAGCACCACCACATCGCCGGGGGCGGGGCACTCGCGGCGCACATGGCTGGCCGGGGTGGCGCCCACCACCGCACCGATCTCCATCCGCTTGGCCACATAGCCGGGATGGTAGATCTCATCCACCTGACCGGTGGCCAGACCGATCTGGTTGCCGTAGCTGTAATAGCCCGCGGCCGCAGTGGTGACCAGTTTGCGCTGGGGCAGCTTGCCCTCCAACGTCTGACCCACCGGCACCAGCGGATCGCCTGCGCCGGTAACACGCATGGCCTGATAGACATAGCTGCGGCCGCTCAGCGGGTCGCGGATGGCGCCGCCGATGCAGGTAGCCGCGCCGCCGAAGGGCTCGATCTCGGTGGGGTGGTTGTGGGTCTCGTTTTTGAACAGGAACAGCCAGTCCTCTTCCACGCCGTTGACGTCGCACTTGATCTTGACGGTGCAGGCGTTGATCTCTTCGCTTTCGTCCAGATTTTTCAGCACACCGCGGGCTTTCAGTGCCTTGGCACCGATGGTGCCCATGTCCATCAGGCAGCGATTTTTGCCCTCGCGGCCCAGCTCGGTGCGCAGAGCCATGTAGCGATCAAAGGCCTGCTGCACGATCTCGTCCTCGATGGTCACCTCGTCCAGAATGGTGCCAAAGGTGGTATGGCGGCAGTGATCGGACCAGTAGGTGTCGATCATCCTGATCTCGGTGATGGTGGGATCGCGCTGCTCGGTGCGGAAGTACTGCTGGCAGAAGGCAATGTCGCCGTCGTCCATGGCAAGACCCAGCTGTGCGCGCAGGGCCGACAGGCCCTCGGCATCCAGTGCGTTGAAGCCCTCCAGCGTTTTCACGGCCTCGGGTACGGCGTACTCCATCTTCAGGGTAGCCTTTTCCTCCATCGAAGCCTCGCGGGATTCGACCGGGTTGATGATGTATTTCTTGATGGCGGCCAGCTCGGCGTCGGTGACATCGCCGCTGAGCAGGTACACGCGGGCCGAGCGCACCAGCGGACGTTCGCCCTGGCTGATCAGCTGGATGCACTCGCTGGCCGAATCGGCGCGCTGGTCGAACTGACCGGGCAGATATTCCACCGCAAAGGCCACACCGCTGTGCTCAGGCAGGGCTGCGTAGGTATTGTCCACCGGGGGCTCGCTGAACACGGTGGTGCTGCAGCCGGCAAACAGCTCTTCGCTGATGCCTTCCACATCATAGCGATTCAGCAGGCGCAGCCCGGTCAGGCTGCTGACGCCCAGCAGGGTGACCAGTTCGTTGAGCAGGCTTTTGGCCTCGCCGTCAAAACCGGCTTTCTTTTCCACATAAATGCGATAAACCATGTGTAATCTCCTTTTGTCGATTTGCAAAGGCTCAGCCGTTGAGGGCTTTCAGGGCGCGGGCGCCAATGTCGCTGCGGCGATGCAGACCATCAAAGTGGATGCAATCGGCGGCTGCATAGGCTTTTTTCAGTGCGGCAGGCAGCGTTTCGGCAGTGGCGGTCACGCCCAGCACGCGGCCGCCGGCGGTTGTGACGGTGTCGCCATTGACCGCAGTGCCGGAGTGATAGACGGTCACACCCTGTGCATCAGGCAGCTGGCCGGCAGTAAGGCCGGTGATCACCTTGCCCTTTTCGTAAGCGACAGGGTAGCCGCCGGAGGCCAGAATGACACAGGCGGCGGCGCCGTTTGCAAATCGGACCTCAGTTTCGGCCAGAGTACCATTGGTGGTGGCCTGCATAATGGTGAGCAGGTCGCTTTCCAGCAGGGGCAGCACCACCTGCGTTTCGGGGTCGCCAAAGCGGCAGTTATATTCGATGACCTTGGGGCCATCGGCCGTCAGCATCAGGCCGAAGTACAAACAGCCCTTGAAGGGGCAGCCCTCGGCCGCCATGGCGGTCATGGTGGGCAGGAAGATTTCTTCCATGCAGCGGTCGGCCATTTCGGCAGTGTAGTAGGGGTTAGGGGCCACAGTACCCAT
>JAFULE010000181.1 GCA_017483235.1 Faecalibacterium sp.
GCCGCACTATTACCGTCTGGCAGCGTGTGCCTCGCTGCAGGATTATAAACTGTGCCGTCCGGCAAGCTGTGCCCGGTTGCCGGCAAGCGGTGACCTGACGCTGGACCGGGTATCCACCACGGTGCGGCTTCAGGGGCTGGGCCTGCCTCCCAGCAGCCACACTCCCGCCAAGGATCTGTGGTATATCACCCGGCGGTATTTTGCCTTCCCGCATCTGAATTACGATGTGTGGAGCATCCACGACAAGGGTGCACTGCTGGGATATCTGGTCACCCGTACCGTCGCCAGCGGCGAGCAGGGCGAGATCCTGGTGCTGCGCATTGTGGACTATATTGGCGAAGATGCGGTTCTGCCCCGCATTGGCGCGGCGGTGGACAAGCTGCTGGCCGACACCGGCGCCGAATATGCCGACTGCTACTGCGCGGGCATTCCCGCTGAAGTGTTTGCAGCTATGGGCTTTTCTGAGCGCAAGCCGGGCGACGGCACCATTATCCCCAATTACCTGACCCCGCCGCTGTACGATAACACCGAGTATTTCTATTTTACCAACAGACCCGATGGCTTTGTATTATTCAAGGCCGATGGCGATCAGGACCGCCCCAACCTGCCCTGCGACGAATAAGCAACACAAAAAACAGGCGCTGCCCAAAACCGGGCAGCGCCTGTACTGTTTTCATCGTTGGAACATCTCACGCCGCAGCGTGTGCATAAGGGATAGGATGCAAGCTTATTCGGCAGCCTTCTTGGCAGCAGTCTTGCGGGTGCGGGGCTTCTTGGCAACGGTTTCGCCTTCGGCAACAGCCTTCTTGGTGGTGCGGGTCTTCTTCTCGGCGGGCACCTTCTCGATGGTCCACAGCTGATTCTCGCCGTTCACGTCCTCCCAGATCTGCAGGCGGGCGCCGGCCTCGGTGTTCATATCCACCAGATCAATGCACTTGGTGTTGGCGCACTGAGCCTTGAACTTGACACAGCCATCGTTGGTGCGCTCCATGATCCACAGCTGAGAAGAACCGCTCACGTCCTCCCACATATGCAGCCAGGTGCCGTTGACAGTACCATTCATCACCAGGTCAATCAGCTTGCCGGTGGCACGGTTCTTGATGCGGTACACGCCGTCGCCCTCGCGCACAAAGCTCCACTGCTGGCTGGCCTTCTTCTCGTAGTTGCCCAGCTGCACGGCAGCGCCGTTGTCGGTGGTTTCAACAGCTTCCATCACCTTGCCGCAGGCGGCAGTGATGGTGTAAAAATAATCGGAACGGATCAGGGTCTGTTTCATTTCTATATTCCTCCAAATTGGAAAGCAAAGCTTAATTATCGTCATACTGACACAAAAACAGCAAGCTGTTTTGTGCAATTATACCACAGTGCGTGGTTTTTTCAAGTGAAGTGGCCAATATTTGGTGTTTTGACGGATTTTCGCAATCAATCTGAAAAGTTTTTAGCTTTCCTATGCGAAAATTAAACCTTTCGTGGTGCAAAAAATTACAATTTTATGAATACGCCCGATGACAGATGCGGCGAAATGAAGTATAATAAGGGGGAAATATGCTAAGGGAGAACCACTATGAAACAGCCGCAAAGCCAATATGACCGCATGACCAAGACCCCGGTGCAGAAACTGGTGCTGCAGCTGGCGGTACCCACGGTAACCAGCATGCTGATCACCAGCATTTACAATATGGCCGACACCTTTTTTGTGGGCCAGCTTTCCACCAGCGCTTCGGGCGCGGTGGGCGTGGTGGCCAGCCTGATGGCGGTGATCCAAGCCATCGGCTTTATGTTCGGCCACGGCGCGGGCAGCATCATCAGCCGCCGCCTTGGCCAGAAGGACGAAGCCGGTGCCACCCGCTTTGCCTCCACCAGCTTTTTCAGTGCTTTGGCCGCCGGCGCGCTGTTGGCGGTGGTGGGGCTGGCCTTCCTTACCCCGATGATGCGGCTGATGGGCAGCACCGAAACCATTTTGCCCCACGCCCGCGCCTATGGCGGCACCATTCTGCTGGGTGCCCCGCTGATGATGTCCAGCCTTGTACTGAACAACATTCTGCGCTACGAGGGCAAAGCCAACTTTGCTATGATCGGCCTTGTGACCGGCGGCCTGCTGAATATGGTGCTGGATCCGCTGTTCATTTTTGGCTTTGGCATGGGGGTGGGCGGCGCAGGCCTTGCCACCTCGCTGAGCCAGGGCGTCAGCTTCTGCATTCTTCTGTCGATGTTTTTGCGCGGCAAAACGGTCAGCAAAATCGCACTGAAGCATTACACCCGTCAGCCCAAAGATTTTTTACTGATCTTAACCACCGGCCTGCCCAGCTTTGGCCGTCAGGGGTTGGGCAGCATTGCCAGCATGCTGCTGAACGTTGCCGCCCGCGGCTACGGCGACGCCGCAGTAGCCGCCATGAGCATTGTCAACCGCATTTTCATGTTCATTCTGTCCACCATCATCGGCATCGGGCAGGGCTTCCAGCCGGTTTCGGCTTTCAACTATGGTGCCCGCAAGTATCAGCGCGTGAAACAGGCCTGCGTATTTACCATTTCGCTGGGTATGGTGGTGATTGCCGTAGTCAGCGGCTGCTGCTTCATTTTTGCCGAACCGCTGGTGCAGCTGTTCCGCGATGACCCCGCCGTTACCGCCATTGCCGCCCCGGCGCTGCGCTACCAGTGCATTGCCATTCTGCTGCAGCCGGTGGCCACCGGCGCCAACATGCTGTTCCAGAGCATTGGCAAATCCTTCAAAGCCACCCTGCTTTCCTGCTGCCGGCAGGGCATCTGCTTTTTGCCGCTGATCCTCACCCTGCCCTACACCATTGGCATCACCGGCCTGCAGCTGTGCCAGCCCATTGCGGATGTGCTGACCTGCTTTATCTCAACCCCCATGCTGATCAGCTATCTGCGCACCCTGCCGCCCGACGAAGAAGACACGGTTTCGGCCTGATTTCAGCTCATCAACTGCCCGCCCGCCGGCGGGCAGTTTTTATATTTTGTTATAAACACGCCAAAAAGATACATTCTTTCTGCTTTGCCTCTTTTCTCACATAGCGTAAACGGGTATAATAAAAAACAAGAAGTCTTACCATCATCTGCAAGGAGCAATCGTTATGCCATTCAACACTCACGGTGTGCGTACCTATGCGCTGGGCCTTGCCCATCGGGCCGTGCGCGACATCCGGCGCGACAACCTGCGTCAGCTGCGCCGGTATGTGGATCTGTGTGCGCTGCTGTCCAAACGCAAGGGGCACCGCTTCTTTTTTGATCATGCACAGGAAATTCTGGCCAAAGCCGACAGCCTGTATTACCCGCTGATCCAAAAGGTGTTCAACACAGTGGACGAAGAACACCTTTGCATTTTTGGCGTAAATTTCGGTATTGATGCCATGACTCTGGGTGCCGCACAGCTGCAGCAGTTGAATCAGGCGGGCGAAGGCCCCCTGCCCTGGCTGACCCTTGCCGACGCCGGGCAGGCCGACGAATTGAACACCGCTGTGGCTGCAGGCTGCGCCAAAGGCATGTATCTGTGGGGCTTTTTTGCCCGGAACGAACAGCAGGCCCTGCAGGTGGGTGCTCTGGCCGCCCGCCATCCCACCTGCGATTTTATGCTGGTGGCCACACCCGGCTGCATGACCCGCACCCTGGTACGTTATCTGCAGGACAGCCCCAATCTGGCCACTCTGGTTCAGCTGGACAGCCCCCAGCTGACCGACGAAGCCTGTGCCGCACTGAACAGCCTGCAGGCGGCAAAAGTAAACTACGGCATTACCCTTACACTGACCGACGACACTGCCCCACAGGTGCTGCAGCAGGAATGGCTGAGCCTGATGGCCCAATACACCCCTTACTGCTTTTTCAGCCACGCGCAGATGAGCGACGCCGCTGTGCAGCAGATGACCCGGCAGGTGTACACCGCCCGCAGCACTACCGGCGCACCGCTGCTGCTGATCATGTGGGAAGAGGACTGCGCCTACATCACCCGGCACATCAGCCCCAACGCCTGCATTCAGGATCTGCGCGCCCGCTGACACCACATACGCAAACACCCCCATCGCCTATGCGGCGACGGGGGTGTTTTGATTTTATTCGCTTTTTATCAGGCCGCCAAACGATTCGCTGCTTTGCAGGCGCAGCATCATCTGGCTGTAAGCAGCAGGAACCGGTTTCATGCCCTGTTCCGCCCAGCGTACCAGCAGGCCCAGCAGTGCGCTTGCCATAAATTCGCCGCCAAAGTTCAGTTCTTCGGCAGTAAAGGTGCGGCCGACCTCCTGCTCGATGCGCTTTATTCGCTGAACAGTCAGCTCTTTGAACAGGTCAAACAGATAGTCCCGCAGGCTGTTCTGCCCTGCGTAAGCCAGTGCTTTGCAGTAAAACTCGCGGTTCTGGGCAAAGTATTCGCTCAGGCTGGTCATCCAATCGTTCCAGCTGTCACCATTGTTCTGCCCCACAAAATAGCTGGAGCTTTCGCTTTGGAAGATCCAGTTGACCAGATCAAATTTATCCTGAAAATGATAGTAAAAGGTGTTGCGGCCGATATGGGCATGCTCGACAATGTCACTGACCGAAATTTTTTCCAGCGGCATTTTTTTCATCAGCGCTTTCATGCTTTCGGCCAGCGCCTGTTTGGTGCGGTTCGCTCCCGACATGGGCGGTTTCCTCCACGATGCTGCAAAAGAATATATATTCGAATAATATTATAGCACACCCCTGCCCAAAAGTCCAAAAAACGACCGCCAAAATGGCGGTCGTTCATAATATTTTCAGTTTTTCTTGTGGGAACCGTCGAACTTGTACTCGGTGCCGCTCAGAATACGCTTGATGTTGGAGCGATGCATATACACCACCGATCCTCCCAGAAACAGGGCGATTGCAGTGGCGGCGATCACCTGCTGCAGCGGCTGCTTCTGGAACACAAGCCCGTACAGCAAAGTAAACACCGGGTAACTGCTGGCCGCCAGAATGCTGCCCAGCGACACCATACGGCTGGTGCAGAATGCCACCAGAAACACCGCCAGCATCGACAGCACCACCGGCGGATTGATCACCAGCAGGCTGAAGCCGCCGGTAATGACACCCTTGCCACCCTTAAAGCCGAAGAACAGCGGTTTGAAATGGCCCAGCATCACAAACGCCATGGCCAGATACTCGATCAGCATGGCCACCAGCTGGTTTTCGCCGCCCAGCAGCATGCTTACCAGCAGCCGGGCAAACAGCACCGAGGCAACCGCCTTCAGGCCGTCGCCTGCAGCGGTGAACACCGCAGCCTTTTTGCCAAAGGTGCGCAGCATGTTGGTCATGCCGGCGCTGCCGCTACCGTGGGTGCGGATATCATCGTGGTAAAACCAGTTGGAAATGATCACGCCGAACATGATGCTGCCCAGCAGATAGCTGACAGCCGCAACAGCCAGACAAATCAACAGAATGGTCATAGCAGTTCTCCTTATAGTAGAAGATGGCTTATACGTCCTTTACGCGGGCCTCGCCGCTGCCGCGCTCACGCACCACCATGCGGATGGGGGTGTTTTTCAGATCGAAGCTTTCGCGGATCTGGTTGATGAGGTAGCGCTGATAACTGAAATGGAACAGCTTGGACGAGTTGCAGAAGGCCACAAACGTGGGCGGGCGGGTGGA